>CAZSJF010000362.1:0-3117 GCA_964606705.1 uncultured Bacteroidales bacterium | reverse complement strand
TACCACTATTTTTATTAATGGCAAAACAAAAAAATATAACAACCCTGTTATAGTTTACTAATTCCACGATATAAGAAAAATCGCCGGGCGGGGATTACTATCCACATATTGGCTTCCGGCAGAATTAAAGGTAAGAGTTTAAAAGGACAAAGAGCTACTCTTTAGTCTTGCACAATCGGAAACCGAAGTTGCCGTCCCAGTAGCCAGGACTGACCATGGTGCGGCCGGCTACACAAAGGTAGTCGTCGGCGTTGTAAAACGATCCCCCATGCAAAACCCTATAGGTTCCTGTTGTAGCACCCTGCGCACCCTGCGGGTTGTTCAAAGGACTTACACTGTAATAGTTTTCATCATACCAGTCATTACACCATTCCCACACATTGCCGCTCATATCATAAATGCCAAGTTCATTCGGTTTCTTCTGCCCTGCAGAATGAGTTTCTTTACCTGAATTACTATTATACCATGCCACATCACCTGCATTATCACTGCCACTGTATTTATATCCCCTACTTTTATTTCCGCCTCTGGCTGCATATTCCCATTCAGCTTCAGTGGGCAACCTGTAATTCATGCCTGTTTTCTCATTCAGCTTTGTAATAAATTTCTGCACTTCTTTCCATGAAACATTTTCTACAGGGCAATTTTCTCCGCATTTATTAAAATGGCTCGGATTATTCCCCATTATTTCAACCCATTGCTGCTGCGTGACTTCATATTTCCCTATATAAAAACTATTAACTTTTACTGTATGAACGGGCTTTTCATCTTTATCACCGTCATTGCTACCCATCTGAAAAGTGCCGCCCTCAACGTATACCATTTCTATATCAGGTTTAGTATTACCACAAGCAAAAAGTATTACACTTATGCCAAAAACTTTTAAAATTTTAAATATCGTTTTCATATTTTTTTGTTTCAAGCAATTTCAAAAAAAGGCACTTCTAAAAACTCATTTTTTAGTACAGTGCCAAAACAAAAATATAATAAGATTTTCTTAAATCCTAATTTTTATATCTATCAGCAGCAGATTTTTTCAAGCCTTTTTTCTGCTTATTAAATTTAGGTATATCTTTGCAGAATGCTGAGAAAAAAAATAGCTTTTCATACATTCGGATGCAAACTCAATTTTGCAGAAGCATCCCACATATCAAGGTTATTTGATAAAGGATCTTACGAAAAAGTCAGCTTCAAACAGGTTGCTGATATTTACGTGATACAAAGCTGCTGCATCACAGGGGCGGCCGAAAAAAAGTGCAAAACAGCCATCAGGCAGGCTGTTAAAAAAAATCCTGAAGCAATCATTGCTGTTATTGGTTGTTATTCTCAGATAAATCCTGATGAAATTGCAGATATCAGCGGCGTTGACATCATACTCGGAACAAATGAAAAATACAGGATTAAAGAATATATAGAAAATTTAATTGATAAAAAAAGTTCTGCTGTAATAAACAATTCAGGTGATACGGAAAGTTTCACTCCTTCATATTCAGTTACAGACAGGACAAGATGCTTCCTGAAAATACAGGACGGATGTGATTACTTCTGTTCATACTGCACCATACCTCTTGCAAGAGGAAGGAGCCGCAGCAATACAATTGCCGCAACAGTTGAAACAGCAAAAGAAATAGCAAAAACGGATATCAAAGAGATAGTACTCACAGGCATTAATATAGGTGATTTCGGGAAGAACAACAACGAAACACTTACAGGGCTTTTAAGAGAACTTGATAAAATTGACGGCATTGACAGGATACGCATATCATCAATAGAACCGGATCTGCTGAAAAATGAAATTATCGAATTTATTGCACAGTCAGATAAATTCCTTCCCCACTTTCATGTGCCTATGCAAGCAGGTTCAGATAAAATTCTGAAAGCAATGAACAGAAGATACGATAAAAAGTTCTTTGAAGAGAAGGTAAAAAAAATAAAATCACTTATGCCCTACAGCTGCATAGCAACAGATGTACTCACAGGATTTCCTTCAGAGACAGAAGAAGATTTCAATGAAACATATAATTTTATTAAAGGCCTTGACATATCATATATGCACGTCTTTACATTCTCCGAAAGAAAAAATACAAAAGCTGAAAAAATTGCGGAAAAAGTGACTGAAAAATTGAAACACCAGAGAAGCAAGATGCTGCATGAACTTTCGGAATACAAAAAAAGTATTTTTTACAGACAAAATATAAACAGAAAATCTTCCGTTTTATTTGAATCCAGTAATATCAACGGTTTCATGTCGGGTTTCACGGAAAATTACATAAAAGTCAAAACGAGATACAACAGAGAGCTAATCAATAAAATTATCAACGTAACTCTTGAAAATATTGGTAATGATAATAACTTTGTTGTCGAGTTGTAACTGAACTTTATAGATAAAACATGAACCATACAGATATAGAAAATACTGATACACTTAAAAATATTGTGGTCAAAGGGGCTAAGGTTCATAATCTCAAAAACATTGATATTATCATTCCAAAAGATAAATTCACAGTTATAACGGGTTTATCGGGTTCGGGAAAATCTTCACTTGCTTTTGACACTTTATATGCTGAAGGGCAGCGCAGGTATGTTGAAAGCCTCAGTTCCTATGCACGGCAGTTCCTTGCAAGGATGAATAAAACTGAAGTCGAATACATCAAAGGCATAACACCGGCAATAGCCATACAGCAAAAGGTATATACAACCAACCCGCGTTCAACCGTAGGCACTTCAACGGAAATATATGAATATCTCAAATTGCTGTTTGCAAAAATAGGAAAGACATATTCTCCTGTTTCAGGAAATATTGTAAAAAAACACAGTACAAGCGATGTGGTTGATTATATCCTTTCTCTAAGCGAGGGAGTAAAAGTTACAATATATTCTCCATATAAAATAATTATTGAAAGGCCTCTTAAGGAGCAGTTATATCTTCTTTTACAACAGGGATATTCAAGAATTTCATACGATAAAAAAACCGTAAGGGTTGAAGAAGCGATGACAGGCAAAGAAATCGAAAATATCCCTTCATCTTTCAATATAGTGATTGACAGGATAAAAGTTGACAACAGCAGTGACGAAACAAAAAGCAGGATTGCAGATTCTGTTGAAACAGCTTTTTTT
>CAZSJF010000361.1:1930-3120 GCA_964606705.1 uncultured Bacteroidales bacterium | reverse complement strand
GATGAAGCTTTGTGATATGGCTAAAGATAGCAAGCTGACAGATGTATATATACATGTTCTTACAGATGGCAGAGATACTGATCCGAGAAGCGGCTTGGGATATGTGAAAGAGCTGAATGAATACCTGAAAAATTCAGCAGGTAAAATAGCTTCTATATGTGGCAGATATTATACAATGGACAGAGATAAAAGATGGGAAAGAATTAAGCAGGGATATGATTTGGTTGGTTTTGTGCAAAGGGAAACAATCAACAGAACCTGTAATGGCAATAAAAGAATCATACAATGAAGGTGTAACTGATGAATTTATCAAGCCGGTAGCAATAGTTAAAGAAGATGGCACACCTGTCGGGACAATAAAACAAGGAGATGTAGTAATCTGCTTTAATTTTCGCACAGATAGATTAAGACAAATAACAACTGCCCTTACACAAAAAGAATTTCCTGAATATGACATGCATACAATCCCTTTATATTATATCACCATGACAAAATATGATGAATCATTTAAAAATATTCATATTATTTTTGATAAGGAAGATTTACATAATACGCTTGGGGAGGTGCTTTCAAAAGCAGGGAAAAAACAATTGCGTATTGCGGAGACGGAAAAATATGCACATGTAACCTTTTTCTTCTCAGGAGGAAGAGAAGATGTTTTTCAAGGTGAAGAGAGGATTTTAATACCATCACCTAAAATTCCTACATATGACCTTAAACCTTCCATGAGTGCTTTTGAAGTAAAAGATGCTGTTGTTCAGGAACTGAATAAAAATAAGTTTGACTTTATCTGTTTGAATTTTGCAAACGGAGATATGGTAGGTCATACAGGTATATATTCTGCTATTACAGAAGCAGTAGAATCAGTTGACCGGTGTGTAAAAGAAGTTACAGAAGCTGCTGTTGCCAATGGTTACTCTGTAATGATTATTTCTGACCATGGTAATGCCGATTATGCAGTGAATCCTGATGGTTCACCTAATACTGCACATTCATTAAATCCGGTACCATGCTTTTTAATTGATAAAGAGTATATAAAAATCAGAGAAGGTAAGCTATGTGATGTGGCTCCTACTATTTTAACTATAATGGGTATGAAAATCCCGAATGAAATGACAGGTGAAATTTTAGTGTAACTATTTCTGAATAATTCAAATATTTTGTAGCTTTGTAAAAAATATAGTATATGT
>CAZSJF010000361.1:233-1920 GCA_964606705.1 uncultured Bacteroidales bacterium | reverse complement strand
AGTAAAATACCCGATTATATTCAAATTAGAGATGATAATTTTACACTTATAGCATATTTTAATTCTACAAATCAAAATAAAGCATTGAGAAATTGTGGTTTATTGGAAAAGAAGGAAGCATTAAAAAAAATAATAGAAACATTACCAATTGGTAAAATTCAAAAATTAAATATTAATATAAGCTAAATTAAATTTTAACAAACAATATAATTATGTCTTTAGATACAATAATTGAGCTTAATAAATTATCGGTATATCAGAATGAAATATTAGTCTTATCCGATATCACATTAAGTATTGAAAAAGGAGAATTTGTTTATCTGATTGGTAAAACAGGCAGTGGTAAAAGCAGTCTTCTCCGAACTCTTTATGCGGACCTGCCTGTAATAGAAGGTAGTGCAAAAGTTACGGATTATTATTTAGAAAAAATAAAAAACAAGGAAATACCTTATCTCAGAAGAAAATTAGGTATTGTTTTTCAGGATTTTCAGTTATTAATTGACAGAACTGTTAATGAGAATCTTCTATTTACTATGAAAGCAACAGGTTGGAAAGATAAAGATGAAATGCAATTATGCTTACAGGATGTACTAGAGAAAGTCGGACTTGTTACAAAAGGATTTAAAATGCCTAATCAATTATCGGGTGGAGAACAGCAACGTGTAGTTATTGCAAGATCTTTAATTAATAATCCATATGTTATCTTAGCTGATGAACCAACAGGTAATCTGGACCCAGAAACTTCATATGGAATAATGAAACTATTGCAGGATATCAGCAAAACAGGACGGGCTGTATTAATGGCAACACACAATTATTCTTTGTTACAAAAATATCCTTCCCGTACTATAAAATGTGAAAATGGTAAAATCATTGACAACTCAAAATTAATCAATGAAGATTGATACCATTATCTTTAAGTTTGCCAAAGCTTATTTACAATATTGTTCAATTTTTTTCTTTGCTTTTTCATGACCTAATTTATAAGCTTTATGCCAGTCTTCGCATGCTCCCTGAATATCATTAATGTATGATTTAGAGATTCCTCTGTAAAAATAATTTATTGCATCAACAGGATTTAATTCAATTGCTTTTGTATAATCTTCTATAGAACCTATATAATCATGAAGTTTGTATTTTAATACCCCTCTGTTTTTATAAGCGTCAGCATATTTAGGGTCTATACTAATGGCTTTGTCATAATCTTTTCTTGCACCTGCATAATCCTGTAAATTAAATTTTGCACTACCCCTGTTATTATATGCATTTGGATGATTAGGTCTCATTGTTATTGCCTTGTCAAAATCTTTTATTGCACCCGCATAATCCTGTATGTTAAATTTTGAGGCACCTAAATTTGTATATATCAGAGATGAACCTGCAGGATATTTTTTAATAACATCCGAAAATAATGTATTGCTGTTTTTCCATACTTTATTCCTGTTCCATGTTGATATTGAAAAGAAAATGGTGAAAATCAAAAAAACTGTGATTAACACGGGTTTCCTTTTAATTTTTTTGTCAACAGCCCTGCAATAAAGCTGTCCTGCTATAAAAAAAAGACCAATATAAGGAATGTATGTGTATCGTTCTGCTACAATAGCACTTCCGACAGGTATTATATTCAAAACCAATAAGACGGTTGTTAAATAAAATAATACACCAAAACACCAAACACACCCAACAC
>CAZSJF010000361.1:0-223 GCA_964606705.1 uncultured Bacteroidales bacterium | reverse complement strand
TGCGGTAAGATTTCATCTTGTAAATTATAAATATAAGCAGTAAAATAAGAAAAGGATATATATAGTAATCGGCAGGTAGCATGTTATCAGTTTTATATGGAAAAGGATGCATTGCTGAAAGATTAACAGGATAGAATAGCTTAATGATATAAAACATAAAGGTATAGCATACAATTAAAATTTTTTCAATACCTGAATAGCTTACTGTTAAATCTCTCACAGC
>CAZSJF010000360.1:0-3134 GCA_964606705.1 uncultured Bacteroidales bacterium | reverse complement strand
AAGAAAAAGGATATTGTCCGAAATGCGGCATGAAAAACCCTCCAGATGCATTTCGATGTTGTAACGAAAACTGCACAGAGATATTACCGCAATATAATGATTAAGGAATTAGAGAGAACGCTATAGGTAAGATTTTATTCAGGTTTGATTAAGTCCATTATTCTTTTTTCCATCTTCAAAAACCTCTTCTGAAAATCTTCAGTCTCTCTCCTAAGTTTTCTTATAACGCCGGCGAACTCTCGCACCAACTGATTATTATCCTTTTGTAAAGGTATGAAATTAGTGATAAGGTCGGCACAGAAGGCTACATCATCGCTTGTATTCTTAGATGACTTAATATGTGTTGTTATGAGGTCGTGGATAATTTCTTTTAGAGAAGGAGAGGGTAATTCAATCCCGTATTTAGATTTCAACCAGTTTGCTGACTTGGCATCCTTGGCTCGTCGGTAATAGTATTCTGCAACAGGCCCTAATTTCAGTATGGCATCAATACGCTGATAAGCCACCTGCGAAGGAATCTTGAGATTGTTTTCTATTTTAGAAAGATAAGTCCTGTTTACACCAACCTCTTCAGCCAGCGTTTCAGAAGTTATATTCTTCGCTTTTCGATTTTTTCTTAAAATCTCCCCTAAGGTTTGCTTTTTCATATCAATAAGCTTACTACAAGGTGACCTACTTGTCAAATGTGACAATAGGTCACAAATATTCTTGACAACAATGTTGAATGTGCTATACTTATATGTGACCAGAGGTAACAATAGTTGTCAGATGTATTTTTTTTGAACTTGCCATTACAATATAAAATGTGGAGGTGGAAAAAATGAAAAGTCTAAATTTTATGAGTATCTATCGTAAGTATAAAAAGATTTCTCAGTGGGAAATGGCTCAAGAGCTAAAGGTAGACCGTTCGGTTATTAGCGATATCGAAACTGGTAAAAGGCTTCCCGATATTAAAACACGAGAAAAAATTTGTCAGTTTTTAGGTCAGGACATCTCAAAAGTATTTCCATAGGGAGACGCCATGAAAATAGCTATTTATATCCGAGTCAGCACGCAAGAGCAACATCCAGAGAATCAACGCATTGCCCTGGAGGAATACGCTAAGCGTAGTAGCTATGAGTATGAGATTTTTGAGGAAAAGGAGTCTACTCGCAAGACACGGCCTATCAAACAAGAATTGCTCGGGCGGCTTAGGATGAAAGAATTCGATGGCGTTCTGGTGTGGAAGCTTGACCGATGGGCTCGCAGCATCTCCGAACTTATTCTCGAAGCCCAAGAGCTCTTCATTGGTAAAAATATAAGTTTTGTATCACTAAAGGATAATATTGACCTTTCGACATCATCTGGACGACTTGTATTTCATATATTTTCTGCGTTGGCAGAGTTTGAGCGTGAGATTATCCGAGAACGCACTCTATTAGGCTTAGAACGGGCCAAAAAGGAAGGAAAACGATTAGGTAGACCCTCAGGCTCAAAAGACAAGAAAGCGCGCCGCAAAAGTGGTTATTTGCTTCGTTATGCACAGGGGAGGGTAAAATGAGCCCGACAGATGAGAAATACACGGCAGAACAAATAGCAATCATGCTTGATATTAGCATTAAAACACTATACGACCATCGATGGCGAGAGCAATCAGGCTGTCCATTATTCCGCCAAGGGAAGAAGCTGTTTGCGTGGAAGAGAGAATTTGACGTTTGGTATGATAAGAGGGTTGTGTATGTCTAAGCGTTCAGGGGTAAGGCATATTAAGGATGATACTTGGGAGTATTCTTATTATCCTTACCCAAAAGCAAAGAGGAAGTGGGGCAGAATCAAGGCTGGGTCAAAGAAGGAAGCCGAACATCAAAGAGCCGTACTTGTCGGCAGTAATGTCATTGTCGATGATTCAAGGCCTTTTGCAGAAGTTATGAAGGCATTGGAGATAAAGCTTCAAGCGGACAATTTATCTATTAAAACCCGTAAAAATTACCTTTGGAAGTGGAGAAATCTTATATCGTTTCTTTCAAAATATTACCCTCACGTTATGTCTATCAATCAACTTACAAAAGAAATGCTTGAACGATACAAGCAATGCGTAGTAGTCGACGAAAATCGTCCTGATGGTTGGAGGGATGAGCTGACAAAAATAAGGACGATTACGAAGAAGCTCATTGAGATAGGGTTGTGCGACAAGCGTATATATGACATTTTATTGTTTCAAAAAAAACCGAAACCGAAGAAAAAGCTCTACAAGGAACTCACAAAACAGAATCTCCAAGACCTATTAGAATACATCAAAGAGGATAGGCCTGACTACTATGGTATAACGCTTCTGAATATGCAATACGGAATGAGACGAGGGCAAGCCATATCTATTAAAAGGGCAAACGTAAAAACGGGGGAGTTTGGCAGGCCAATAGAGCTTAGCTGTGAGCCTAAAGACACAAAGACAAGAATACCCCATGTTTTGAAGATTACAGACTCAAAACTGGCAAATGTTATTAAGGGGTATCTGTTGGATGGCAGAAAAACAATATGGCTATTTCCTAATCGCGATAACGGGAAACATCACGAAAATCACTATACCGAATATATTGAACGCATATCACAAAAGGTATTGGGCATTAAGTTAAGCCCGCACGATTTCAGGCATGACTACATTACCAAAAGACGAAAAGAGGGGCATACAGACGAAGATATTATGAGAATAACAGGGCATACCGACGTTAGGTCTTTATCTGTTTACACGCATCATACTGGAGAAGGGGTTAAGAGGGTTTTAGATAGCAGCAGGGTTCTTGACTAACGATAAAAGGGATAGTAAAATGGTGGTGAAATTTGGTGGGTTTAATAGCATTACTCCGATGGTGAGTGTCGGAAAATCCCCATGGGGCTACCAAACAAAAATCTCCCGTACTTAAACAGTGCGGGATTTTTGTTTCATAGGGGAAAACGTGGTTTTCCCCTAATGACGTTCGCTCGCAACTATAAAGCAATAAGGTAACTCGCTCACTGTCACCCCTTTCCGTAAAGGAAATATCTTTATTAAGGGAAAGGGAGCATTTCCCCTTCCCTTAGAAATCCTAACCCCTTTGTAAAGGTATTTCATCTGGCTGTCTTTGGCCGGTCCGAAGCGAGCTCTGCGAGCGGAGGAC
>CAZSJF010000359.1:0-3136 GCA_964606705.1 uncultured Bacteroidales bacterium | reverse complement strand
TATAACAAAAATTTTTATTATTATTTACAAAAAAAATTTATTTTTCGTTGTAATTTGTTTTATCATAAAATTTTTGGTTATCTCAAACTTCACTGCAAAATTATCTTATTTTTCCTTTTATCATAAACCATATGGTTGTTTATTTTTATTTTTTCAGGTGAAACATTAATCAATTTAAGCGGATTATAGAAGCATACCTTAACAATTTCTTCCGGTGTAAGTAAGTTCAGGGAGAGCAGGAAATTGGCGCACTCCATCATTGTACTTGATGAGCCGACCAGAAAACCTGTTTTGGGATTATAGAGAAACCCGTCCTTTTTCAGTACAACATCATTGCCAAGGGTTGTGTATTTACCCGGTTTAAGACCTGCAATAGGGGAAGCATCACTTACTACAACTATTTTATCAATTCCTTTTGTCCTTACAATTGTTTTTATCATGTATGGCGGTATATGATGGCCGTCAGTTATAATCATTGCTGTCAGAGCATCATTCCCAAGCCCTGCCCATATCGGATTTTCATGCCTTGGTAATAGTTTAGGCAAAGCATTACCCAGATGAGTTAAAGATTTTGCACCTGTTTTGGCAAGCTTTTTCATATCTTCATCTGCTGCCATCTGATGGCCTAATGACACAGTAATTCCTTTTTTTACTGCATATTTACAAAGTTTGTCAGCACCAGGTATTTCAGCAGCCATAGTGAGAAGTTTCACATTTCCCTGCGACCATTCACATAATTTACCCAATTCTTCAGTATCTGCTTTTTTAACCCATCTCACATTGTGTGCTCCCATTGCACCAGGCTCTTTATCGGTAATAAAAGGCCCTTCAAGATGAACGCCAAGGATGTATGGCTTCAGTTCTTTAAGCTTCATGGCATCAGCAATAATCCTGAGGTTTTGCCTGTAAATATCGTCAGGACTTGTAATAATTGACGGCAGAAAACCAACAGTTCCTTTTTTTATCAGCTCCTTACAGGCATAGATAAAGCCGTCGTATGTCAACTCTGAAGCAGAGAAATCAACTCCTTTGTAACCATTTACCTGCAAATCTATGAAGCCCGGTATCCGCATGTTGTTTTTTTAATATCTGCAAATATAATATTTGTATTAATTAATTTTATAAATATTGTTCTCAATTGCATATTTTACAAGTCCGACAACTGTTTTTATTTTCAGTTTCTTTAAAATATTAGCCCTGTGGGTGTCAACAGTCCTGTCGCTGATAAACAGCTTTTCCGCTATTTCTATTGTTGAATACTCCATGCAGATCAATTTCAATATTTCTGTTTCCCTTTCGGTGAGCCCTTCATGAACAACTTCATTCTTCTTATATTTCAGGTTAGACATCATGATTTCCGCCATCTCATTGCAATAATATGCGCCGTTGTTTATTATTTTATTGATTGCAAAAATCAGATGCTCCTTATCAATTGTTTTCAAAAGATAACCTTCTGCTTCCGATTCAATTATCTGGTTTATTACCGATTTTTCATCCGATTGCGTTAACACTAAAACCTTTATTTCGGGATATAATTCTTTTACTTTTATTGTAAATTCTGTCCCTGACATTTCCGGCATGTTAACATCCGTTATTACCAAGTCTACCTGATTTTTTTCAAGAAATTGCAATCCCTCAACACCATTGTGTGCTTCTCCTTTTATAACAAGATTTTTGGCATTTCTGAGAATAAGTTTTATACCATCCAGAAACAGCTGATGGTCGTCAACTAAAAGAATTTTTGTTATGCTATCAGTATTTTCCATAAAACACAATATAATTTATTACGTAAAGTTAATCAATTATTCTACGCCGCAAAAACTATACTTAGCCTTGTCCCCTTTTCCGATTCAGAATTTACTGTAACCTTACCGTTCAATAATTCTGTTCTTGAATAAATATTCTTCCACCCTATTCCCGTGCTTTCTGCAATTTTTGATGTATCGAACCCCTTTCCGTTATCATTTATTTCAAGCGAAATAGTATTGCTGACATTTTTTAAATTTATTTTTATTTCTGTTGCCCCGGAATGTCTAAGATTATTGCTTAGTATCTCCTGTATTATTCTATACAATGTTATTTCCGTAGATTCATTTAACCGCTCATTTATACCTTCAATATTTAAAAGCACATTTACCTTGCCTGTTATATTTATTTTGTTGGTCAGATCTTTTAATGCCGGCTCGAGTCCGTATTTTATAAGAGAATTGGGCATTAAATTATGAGAAATATTTCTTGCTTCAGCGGAGGCTTCGTCAATAAGTGATAAGGAATTTTTCCATATCTGTGTAATATCTTCACTTTTTATATCCTCTTTAAGTTCCGAAACGTTTATTCTTGCCGTTGAAAGCAGCTGTCCAAGGCTGTCGTGCAAATCCTGGGCTATGCGCTTCCTTTCATTTTCCTGTGCTTCCATTACATATCTGAATCGTTGTTTTTGCTGTTCGGCAAGCTGTTTTTCAAACTGGGCTTTTTGCTTCAGCTTTGCCTTGTTGTACAGAAAATATGATATTACAAGAATTAAAACTAAAGCCGCACCAAAAATTAAAAAGATCACACGCTGGCGCATAGTTGCCTTATTTATCTGTAATTGCTGTATTTCATTCTTCTTTGCAAGCAGTTCGTTTTCTTTTTGCTTTTTGTCGGTTTCGTATTTGACTTGCATTTCAGTCATTTGTTTGTTTTTTTCTTCATTAAAAATACTATCACTTATTTGCTTGAATGACTTATAGCAGATGTAAGCATTTTTATAGTCATGAAGTCCATTATAAGCTTTTGATAAATTTTTATATATAAATTTTTGAGTAAGTAAAAAACCTATTTCCTTAGCTAAATCCAATCCCTTATTTCCATATTCAACAGCCTTGTTGTACTTTTTCTGAAGTATATAAATTTGCATTATATTGTTATAAGCACGTGTCATACCATTTTTATCTCCTATCTCTTCATCTATTTTTAATGATTTCAGATAAAATCCAAGTGCTTTATCATAATTCTTCTGTAAACCATAAATGTTTCCGATATCTGTATAAGATGCAGCTATCAATTTTTTATCCCCAAGTTTTTTTTCTATATTTAACGATTTTAACATATATCCTAAAGCCTTATCATATTTGCCTTGCATGCATAAAGCATT
>CAZSJF010000358.1:0-3147 GCA_964606705.1 uncultured Bacteroidales bacterium | reverse complement strand
GTGTTGGGTGGGTTTGGGGTTGTTGGGTGGGTGTGTTTGGTTGGTTTTTGCAGCTTCTTTTTTCTTGGCTGGTTTTGCAGCAGGTGCAGGCTTTTTAGCAGGTTTCTTTTCGGCCTTTTTAGGCTCAGCTTTTTTGACAGCCGGCTTTTTCACTTCTTTTTTTGCTGCAGGGGCTTTTGGCTTTTTAGCAGGTTCTTTTTCCTGTATTTCTTTTTTCTTAGGTTCTTTTACTTTTTCTTCCTTTTTTACTTCTTTCTTTTCTGCGGCAGGTTCAATTTTCACTTCTTTTACTGCAACAGGCTCAACCTTTACTTCCTTGATTTCTGCAACAGGTTCAACCTTTACTTCCCTGACCTCTGCAATAGGCTCAATCTTTACTTCTTTAACAACAACAGGTTCAGCTTTTACCTCTTTAATTTCTACAGGTTTTACTTCAGGCTGTTTGATTTTCTTTTCCTTAACAGGAAAGATTATATTTCTTTTTTTGTTCCTTCTTTTTTTCCTACTCACACCATAACTACCCATGAATATTTTTCCGCGTTTTGATTTTTTGTCTCCTTTTCCCATAGTTGAAATATTTTAAAATTTAGAATAGGCAAATGTATAAAAAATATTGTTTGAAAGTAATAAAAAAACGCAAAAGTATTAATTATACCTTTTTATGAAATCTTTTTCCAGCAATTCGGCTTTTTTAATAACGCTTTTAGCCCACCTGATTTTGATGTCAATTATTTCTTCGTTTGTAAGCCTCCATTTGATTCTGGATTTTCTCAGTTTTTCGGTCAGGTGAAAAAGGCATATAGCTGCGGACACCGATATGTTGAAGCTTTCCGTGAACCCGTACATGGGAATTTTTACAAATTCATCTGCATTATTCATGGCCGCCTCTGATAATCCCTCAAGTTCTGTACCGAACAACAAGGCAGTTTTTTTATTTATTTTTAATTTGTCAAGAGTATAATCGCCTTTATGCGGTGTGGTGGCTACTATTTTATATCCTTGTTTTTTCAATGCTTTAAGGCAGTTTTCAGTATTGTTTTCTTTATCGCTGTATTTGATTATATTGATCCATTTTGAAGCACCAAGCGCTACGCCGGGGTTTATTTTGTATTTGTTCTCATTTTCTATTATATGTATATCCTGGATGCCGAAACAGTCGCATGTCCTCAATACGGCGCTTGCATTCTGAGACTGAAATATGTCTTCAAGCACTACAGTCATATATCTTGTGCGGTATTGTATTATCTGTTCAAATTTCTGGCTTTTATTCTCAGTGATAAAGTTCATAAGAAAATTCAGCAGTTTCTTCTTTGTATTTAAGTTGTATTCCATAGAGTTTATAACGAATAAGGTATTATATCGTATTTATATATTTTAATTTTACTTTGTGTAACTTTGTGTCTTCTTTGTGTAGCTCTGTGCAATAGCTGTTTCACAAAGATTCACAGAGTTTCCACAGAGGCTCACAAAGAAATTGTATATATCGCTTATATTTTTTCAAATTTAGTATTATAATTTTTAATTCGGCATAAACTCTTATGTATTCCATCAGAATTTTGATTTAACTGCAAGTGTAGCAAGCTTATAAAGCGCTCTTGAGCCCACATTGGCATCCCATTCATCATTTCCGGGAGAAACTTCGCACAGGTCGAAACCTATTATCTTTTTACCTGATTCAACGATTTTTTCCAGCAGGAATGTAATTTGCTCAAATTCCAGCCCTCCGGGCACAGGGGTGCCTGTGTTGGGGCATAGTTTAGGGTCAAGCCCGTCAATGTCAAAACTTACATAAAGATTACCGGGGATTTTATTTATTATGTTTTTACATATATCATCCCATGTTTTGCCTTGGTATGTCTGCCTTTTTATATCACTGTCGGTAAATGTGATTATTCTGCCTTTGGAATTTTTCATGTAATATGCTTCTTCTTCGCAGTAATCCCTTATGCCGACCTGCACTAATTTTGAAATATTGGATATTTTAAGTGCGTTATACATTGATGATGCATGAGAGAATTCAAATCCAAGATAGGCATTTCTAAGGTCTGCATGGGCGTCTATCTGCAGTATCCCGAAATCCTTGTGCTTTTCAGATAAAGCCTGTATAAGTCCCGTAGAAACACTGTGTTCTCCGCCTATAAGGCCGACAATTTTATTTTTTTTAAGGTAATAAAGGGATTTTTCTCTGACCTTATTATTGAGGTTTCGGCATTCCCCGTTAATTTCTTTTATGTCCTGTAAAAGCTGATTTGTTGGTTTCCCGTCTTCAAGTGTTTTAATGTATTTCTGTGCTTTTTTCCGCAGATATATATTTTTTTTAACCGTGTCTGCAGGTATCTCATCCATTGCTATTCCTTTTTTCCATGCATCCTTTGTGAATTCGTCATACAGGTCTATCTGGAATGATGCATTGAATATTGATTCAGGTGCTTTTGAAGATCCATGCTTGTATGTAGCTGTAACATCCCATGGAACGGGTATAAGTACCACCGAAGCGTTTTCGCAGTTAAAAGGCAGCCCGAAAATGTTGTTGCTCCTGCTTATATTTTCGTTGGGGTTGAATTTATTTTTTGTTTTTTGCCTGTTCATAGTTTGATAGATGGTTTATTTTTTCGGATAGATATTGAGTTTTTCAGCTTCCAAAATCATGTATTTGTAAGCCTCTTCATATTCATTTTTGATTTTTCCGTTCAGGATGGCTTCGCGTATGGCATCTTTGATAATACCGACTTCTTTGCATGGCCTCAGGTTGAATGTTTTCATGATGATTTCTCCTGAAACAGGGGGCTGCCAGTTTCTGAGCCGGTCTTTTTCTTCAATTTCCAAGAGTTTTTGGCGTACTATTTTGAAATTTTTAAGATACTCATTGATCTTATCGGTGTTTTTGGAAGTTATATCTGCTTCACACAGCATCATAAGGTCGTCAATGTCTTCGCCTGTTTCAAAAAGTATCCTGCGGACAGCGGAGTCGGTTATATCGTCTTTGGAAAGGATTATCGGCCTCAGATGTAGTGATACCAGTTTCTGGACATATTTCATCTTTTCATTAAGAGGGAGCCTTAACTGTTTGAAGATAGCGGGGATCATTTTAGAGCCCTGGTAGTCGTGCCCGTAAAATGTCCATCCTGTCTGCTTATCAAATTTTTT
>CAZSJF010000357.1:0-3148 GCA_964606705.1 uncultured Bacteroidales bacterium | reverse complement strand
TTGTTAAGCGGATTGCTTTGGGTGCTTATTCCCAATATCTTTAAGCAAATTAAAGTTGCTAATAATTTAGATGTTATTTGTGCGGTATTCTTCCTTTTGACAATTTTTATGCTTCTATTGCTTAAATTCGACTTTACTTTTAAGAATGCCGTTCTTTTTGGAATTTCAGCGGGGTTTTTTATCGGGATTAAATTTAATAATTTTGTTTATTTGCTAGCTTTATTGCCTTTGACCATCTATGTATTTTATACGCGGATAAAGGAAAGAAAACTTATATTGGGCAAGGTATTGCAATTTTTAGCCGTGATTTTTTCCATGATTATCTTATTTGGCGGTTATATTTATATAAAGAATTATCTTTATACGGGGAACCCCGTATTTCCCGTGGAGTTTAAGGTTTTTGATAAGGTTATTTTTAAGGGTTTACTCGATAGCGATTTACTTAGGATTCAGATGTTCCCAGGCGATACCCGTAATTTGCTTAGGATTTTTAGAGAAGGTTTAGGCGTACAATTTTTTGCCTTGATCTTACCCTGTACTTTTCTGCCATTGTTTTTTTATGGGTATTTAAAGAAAAAAGTAAAGCCTTTTGGAGAATATCTGTTGCTATTCCTTACTCCCTTTATCGTGCTCATTCTATTTAAGGTTTTTATTGATGTGTATATAGCGCGGTATTTTTTCCCGTATTTGAGCTTAGGGTTATTAACTGCTGTTATATTTGTAACTAAACTACCGCGTGGAGAGAGATATCTTTTCATTATTTCGTTCATATCAATTTTTTCCGCGGTTTTTCAATTAGCCCATAGATACGAATTAGTCATATCAATTTTACTTTCTTTAGCATGCTTTGTGTTGTTGATACGCTATAAAAAACAATTAATCGGTTTTTATGAAAATAAAAACCTCGCTAAAGCTATGTTGATCGGTTTAATTTTAGGGTTTTTAGCCCTAATTTATTTGAATAATCGGTATAATAATGAAGAATATAGCCGTTACATATCCAGCCTTAGCAAAAAAGAAAGATGGCAGATTGATCTGAGAAAAGGATGGCAAGCGCTTAATGAAATAACTAAAGTAGGGACGAAGGTCGCTTATACCGGCCGCCAAGAGGCGTATCCTTTATATGGTAAAGGCCTTAAGAATGAGGTGAAATATATTTCTATTAATGAAAAAGAGATTACGCCTTATAATAAGCCTGATGGTCGGTATAGACAAGTCAAAGATTTCTCAGCTTGGAGAGATAACCTTAAGAAATATAAGGCTGAATATTTATTTATAGCCAAGCCGGTTTTTGAAAACAGAGAATCACTCGACCCTGATAAATTTCCCATTGAAGATGAGTGGGCAGTCGCTCATCCGGAAGATTTTCAGCTAGTATTTAACAATTCATTATCACACATATATAAAGTTTTAGTTTATTATGATCAAAAATAAGCTTAGCACTAGCAGTATAATTTCGGACTACAATAGAATTTATTCCGGGCCCGGAATAAGGACAAGTTCGGCTTATTATAAATGGTTAGCTGGTATTCTTAACCCTAAGGTAAATACAAAATTATTGGATGTTTCTTGCGGGGAGGGGTTATTCTTGCGTGAAGCTTTAAAAAGAATTAGTCCACTTATGGAATTTGGGTTTGATATTTCGGATATTGCAATATCGGTAGCAAAATTAAATTCTCCAAATTCTGTACTTATGGTAGCTGATGGGCAAAGGATACCATTTAAGGATAGGCAATTTGATTATGTAACCTGTTTGGGTAGTCTTGAACACTATCTTGATCCAGAGTTGGGGATTAGGGAAATAGTTAGGGTTGCAAAGGATGATGCAAAATTTTGTCTCATATTACCTAATTCTTTAGGAATAGATTTATTCTTCCATGTAATTAAAGAAGGCGATTGGCTTATCGATGATTTTCAAATCATAGAAAAGACGGCTACAAGGATGGAGTGGGCATCGTTGCTGGATAGGAATGGTTTAGCGGTAGAGACTATTTATGGCTCAAATCTATGGCCTGAATTTTTTCAGGAAGGAACATTCAAGGTAAAGTCAATATCAAAATATTTACGCAGGTTACTAATAAAGAAATTCTGTCCGCTTAATTTATCCAGGGAATTTGTATTTATCTGCAAGAAGAAAATATAAGAAAATGTTTTTGACAAAAAAGAGAAAAGCGAAACTATATAAATTTTTCAGATCGACCCAGCTTCCTTACTTACCTTTTAGCTTAGGGATTGACCCGGGAAATATATGTAACCTTAAATGCCCCTTATGTCCTACTGGATTAGGGGAAGCAGGTGCCAAAAGAAGCTTTATGGAGTTTGAGTTTTTTAAACTAGTTTTTGATCAGCTTAAGAATAGTTTATCAGAAATAAACATGTTTAATTGGGGGGAGCCGCTTTTAAATAAAGATTTAACAAAGATGATCCGATACGCAAAGGGAAGAAGTGAGTCTATACGTATCATAACTAGTACCAATCTCAATATAAAAAATAATAATTTATAGAAGACCTAATTAGTTCAGGGATTGATGAAATTATTGTTTCTTGTGATGGCGCAAGTAGCGGGGTTTATGAAAAATACAGAGTAGGAGGAGATTTTAATCTAGTGATGGATAACCTACGTTTTTTAATTAAGGGGAATAAAAAACTAAATAAAAAAGCTTTGGTTACTTGGAATTTTATAGTATTCAAACACAATGAACATGAAATTGAAACTGCTAAGGGGATGGCAAAAGAGATAGGAGTAAATTTTAGCATTGGATTAATGCGTACATCTCTTAAAGATGAAATACTTAAGCCGCATAAAGATGGTATATCTAAAGATAAAGATTGGATACCGGATAATTCTCTTTATAGCGCATATGATAAATGTAATCTTACTGCTAAGAAAATTATGAAGACCTGCAAGAAACCCTGGCAATCAATAGCTATTAACTGCAATGGTTTAGTTTTACCATGTTGTGCGGTTTATGAAGAAAAATATAGTTTCGGGGATGCAAAAAAAGATTCCATCAGAGATATTTGGAATAATCATAAGTTTATCTTAGCCAGACAGGAGATATTGAATAAAAATTGTCCCACATGTACAATTTGTGGAATATGCCGGAATAATGGTTTTATGCATATGTAAATATATATGAGAAAATCA
>CAZSJF010000356.1:0-3154 GCA_964606705.1 uncultured Bacteroidales bacterium | reverse complement strand
GGCATTGCGTATCTTAACAGGGGTAATACCAAAGAGATGAAGAGAGAGGCCGATGGCGCATGTGCCGACTGGAATAAAGCTGCTGAATTAGGCGTAGCACAAGGGAAAAAATATTCCGATATTGAATGCGAATAATTGATTTAATTAATATGATTAATTATGAATAAGATAATTGTTTGTTTAATAATTGTTTTTTCGGGGGGCTTGATATTTGTTAATGCACAGAATGTTGAGTTCAAAGCTGCTAATTTTAAAGATAATAAGGAAGGACTTAAATCTGCACTTGAAAATATCAAGAATGGGGATGACCTTTTTAAACAGGGAGAAGAGAAACTGAAAAATAATGCAGAGCCTGAGAAATATTTTAAAGGTGCTTTGGAATTTTATCTTAAATCACAGGAATTTAATCCTGATAATGCAGAACTTAATTATAAGATAGGGAAGTGTTATCTGAATTTATATGAAAAATCAAATTCTTTAAAGCATCTTGAAAATTCCGTAAAACTTGACCCTGATCTGAATGATGAAATGTATTTTCTGCTTGGACAGGCGTATCAGTATAATTGTAAATTTAAGGAAGCAAAAGAGCAATACAAGATATATGAAGGCAAAATCGGTTCAGGGCAAGCTGAAGATTTAAAAGTGTTGTTGAAAAAGAGAATGCAGGAATGTGATGCCGGTGCGGAGTTTTATGCAAAGCCTGAGAGAGTTTGGGTAAACAGTGTAAAGGAGATTAACAGTGAATATGCTGATTTCTGTGCTGCCATATCTGCAGATGAATCTATGATGATATTTAATTCCAGAAGGCCTGAGAATGTCGGAGGGAAGAGAGATGAAAATGATTGTTATTATTCTGATATTTATGTCTCATACAGGAATAAGGGAAAATGGTCGCAGCCAAAGGGAATAGGCGCTCCCCTGAATACTGACGGGGAAGATGAATGCCTGGCGTTATCTCCGAACGGACAAAGCATTTATGTATATAAAAATACAAATGGCAACGGTGATATATACAGGTCGGACCTGAACGGAGAAAAATGGTCTGATATTGCCAGCTTGGCTGATAAAAGGATAAATACGGAATTCAATGAAACACATGCAGGCTTTTCTTATGACGGTATAAAAGTTTATTTTATTTCTGACCAGCAGGGAGAAAAAGATATTTATTTCAGCGGAGTCAGGGCTGGTGACTGGGGCAAGGGGCAAAAAATAGGAGACGGGCTTAACTCTTCCTATGATGAAGGTTCTATTTATATGCATCCAAATGACAGAGTCCTTTATTTTGCCTCCAAAGGCTTTAATTCAATGGGAGGGTATGATATTTTTAAATCCACACGGCGTTATGATGGTATGTGGATGGCCCCTGTCAATATGGGGTATCCTGTAAATACTCCTTATGATGACATATATTTTGTTATTTCTGCTAATGGCAAAAATGCTTATGTTACCTCAAACAGGGAAAACGGTGCCGGTGACTTTGATATATATAAAGTCAGGTTTCTCGGCAACCCTAAACCTTCCGTTACTGATAATGAAGATCATCTTCTGGCCAGTTTTGCCGAGCCGGTAAAAGATATAACAATAGAATCAGCTGTTAAGATTGAAAGCACAAACCTGACAGTATTAAAAGGCCGTGTGCTGGATGATTTTACAAATGCTTCTGTGAAAGCTGACATAGAAATAGTTGATAATGTCAAGAACCTTGTTATTTTCACAACAACTTCCAACAGCACCACCGGTAAATTCCTGGTATCACTGCCGTCAGGGATTAATTATGGTATAGCTGTGAAAGCACAGGGCTACCTGTTTCATTCGGAAAACTTTGATCTGCCGGAGTTGACCGATTATCAACTTATAGATAAAGATATCAGGCTTCAGAATATTGCTGTGGGCAATAAAGTTGTTCTGAAAAATATATTCTTTGATGTTGGGAAATCTACTATACGCCCTGAATCAACGATGGAACTTAACCGCCTTATCAAATTGCTCAATGACATACCCAGCCTGAAAATAGAAATATCCGGCCATACGGATAATGTGGGTTCATCGGAATCCAACCAGCAATTGTCTGAAAGCAGGGCCAAAGCGGTGGTGAATTATCTTATTAAAAGCGGAATTAATTCCGGCAGGCTGGTTTATAAAGGATATGGTTTTTCAAGACCTGTAGCATCCAATGATACACCTGAAGGCAGGCAATTGAACAGAAGAACCGAATTTGAAATAATTAAAAATTAATAAAGATATATGCCTTTATTTTTTGATGAAAAAGGATTGGAGAAGTTAATAGTTGTCGGCGACAGGGTGTTGATAAAACCTAAACTGCATCAGGAGAAGACAAAGACAGGGTTATATCTGCCGCCGGGAGTTCAGGAAAGCGAAGTAATCCATACAGGATACGTTATTAAAGTAGGGCCTGGATACCCTATACCTGCTATTACTGATATAGATGAACCATGGAAAGATAAAAAGGAAGATGTTAAATATGTTCCATTGCAACCTAAAATAGGCGACCTTGCTGTTTATCTTCAGAAGAGCGGTTACGATGTGAAATTCGAAAATGAAGATTATGTTATTGTTCCTCATTCTGCAATATTGCTTTTATACAGGGATAATGAATTGTTCGAGTAGGGGATATTCTTTATTGGTGTTCGTACATGAAGTAATTTTGTTTTATTTTTTATATCTGTAGAAATTTTTGGGACTAAGATAAAATAAAAAACCCTTCCCTGAATTTTCAGCAGAAGGGCCTTTTGATAAAAAATCAAAATTATTTAACGCTCTTAGCTAATTCAGCACCTGCTTTGAATTTTGCAACTTTCTTAGCAGCGATTTTTATTGTTTTTCCAGTCTGTGGGTTACGACCTGTTCTTGCAGCTCTTTTAGCTACTGAGAAAGAACCAAAACCTACCAGTGCAACTCTTTCGCCTTTTTTTAATGATTTGCTTGTTGAATTTACAAAAGCTTCTAAAGCTCTCTGTGCTTCACATTTAGTTAATTTGGCTTCTTTTGCCATTGCGTCAATTAATTGTGCTTTGTTCATGTTTTTAAAGTTTTAAGTTTGTAATAAAAAGTATAAATTCTTTACAAAAGTAAGGTATTTGCAGAAATATGCAAAATATTTTTAAGAAAAATATTTCAACAAAATTGTTTAAGA
>CAZSJF010000355.1:2547-3170 GCA_964606705.1 uncultured Bacteroidales bacterium | reverse complement strand
TGTGTTGGGTGTGTTTGGGGTTTTTGTTGCAAAGGCAAAAAGTATGAGAAATATTATTTTAATGATTACCCTTGAATTTTTCTTGTGATTGCAGGACAATGTAAATAAAGCAAGGATAATCATTAAAATAATATTTCTCATACTTTTTGCCTTTGTAATAAAAACTTAATTATTTGATTTTAAAAGTACTTAAAATACTTAAAGTGAATTATAGCAACTAAAGTTATTTATAAACAAAGTTTAGTTCAAAACTATAACTCTAAGTATTCTAAGGACTTTAGGCATTTCAGACACTTTTATAGTCTGCCTGATAATACAACGGGTTAAGATAATTTGAATATATATTTTTTAATTTGGTAGGATTTTTTAAATTTGTTTCGCAGTAAATCAATTATTTAATCATAAAAAAATAAATCTATGAAAAAGACAGTATTAGTTTTATCAGTTGTTCTCCTTGTATTTATCACAAAAAATGATTTTGCACAAAGTAAAAAATCTTTCCGTATGGGACTGAAAGCGTCTCCTACACTGGCATGGTTCAAACCCGATGTTAACTTAAAAGAGTCAACAACAAAAAATTTTGTTGCGGAATCGGACAACAACACCCAAACACACCCAACCCC
>CAZSJF010000355.1:0-2537 GCA_964606705.1 uncultured Bacteroidales bacterium | reverse complement strand
ATCGGACAACAATTATTCATCAGAAGGGTTAACATTCGGATTCTCTTACGGCTTTATGGCAGAATTTGCTTTATCAGACAATTATGCTTTAGCTACAGGTTTTGATATAGCATACTGCGGCGGCAAACTCAAATATCCGAGCTCACAGAGCATTAATGACACAAATTTAACTGCATACGGCGTTTTGCACAGGAAATACGGTTGCAAATATATTGAGATTCCCCTGGCACTTAAAATGAAGACTAAAGAAATAGGTTATATCACATATTTCGGTGAATTCGGAATAGGAACAGGATTTAATCTGAATGCAAAAGCCAATGATGAATTTATTATTACAGGTGTGGCAGGATCAATAACCAATGACGGTAAAGATGTTAAAGAAGATGTAAGTTTTTTCAGGGAATCCTTAATTTTAAGCTTAGGAATCGAATATTCTCTGGGTGGCTCAACATCTTTAATATTAGGGGCAACATTTAACAACGGGTTCACAGACATTTTAACAGGCAAAAACGCCATAGATACCAGTATTAAGGAAAAAGCCATATCCAATTATCTTGAAATCAATGTAGGAGTAATCTTTTAGTCTGTTTTTTGATGAAAATAGCACTAGCCCAGTTAAATTATCACATAGGCAACTTTGAAAACAATGCTTTAAAGATAAAAGAGTCTGTTTGCAGGGCTAAAGAAAAAAGCGCTGATCTGATAATCTTTGCAGAGTTGTGTGTTTGCGGTTATCCCCCGAGAGATTTTCTGGAATTCAATGACTTTATTGAAAGATGTGATAAGGCAGTTAATCTTATTGCCAAAGAGTGTCATGGTATTGCCGCAATAGTTGGGATGCCGACTTTCAATCATAACAAAAAGGGCAAAAAATTATATAATTCGGCTGTTTTCATTACTGAAGGAAAGGTCAGTGCTGTCAGGCATAAATCGCTGCTTCCCAATTACGATGTATTTGATGAATACCGGTATTTTGAACAGAATAAAGATTTCAGGTTAGTTGAATACAAAGGATATAAAATTGCATTAACAATCTGTGAGGACATCTGGAATATTGAGGACATGCAGTTATATACAGTTTGCCCTATGGATGAACTTATAAGCAAACACCCTGATTTCATAATAAATATTGCCGCTTCTCCTTTTCATTATGAACAGGAAAAAATCAGAAAGGATATTCTTACAAGAAATGCGAAAAAATACAATCTGCCTTTGTTTTATGTGAATCATGTGGGTGCACAGACCGAACTGATCTTTGACGGCGGGTCAATGGTTATCAGCAAAAACGGCAAAATTGCTGATGAACTTAAATACTTTGAAGAAGATTTCAGAATTTATGATCTAAAGGAAATACAAAACAACAAAACCAAACAGTTTAAAATAAAAAAATGGGATAAGGTCGAAAAGATACATTATGCTTTAGTACTGGGAATTAAGAATTATTTTGAGAAGCTGGGATTTAAAAAAGGCATTATCGGACTTTCAGGAGGCATTGATTCCGCTGTAACACTAGTACTTGCCGTAAAGGCTTTAGGAAAACAGAATGTTAAGGCAATTTTAATGCCCTCAAAATTTTCAACGGAACACTCAGTTAAAGACGCAAAAGAATTATGTAATAATTTAGGTGTTGATTATGAACTTATAAGTATAGAGAAAGCGTATGACGGTTTCATAAATACACTTAATCCTTATTTTAAAAATTTACCTTTTGACATCACGGAAGAAAACCTTCAGGCAAGAATAAGAGGTGTTATTTTAATGGCTTTTACAAATAAATTCTCATATATACTGCTGAACACTTCCAATAAAAGTGAAATCGCAGTAGGATATGGCACTTTGTATGGCGATATGTGCGGAGGCTTATCAGTATTAGGCGACGTTTATAAGACTGAAGTATATAAACTTGCTGATTATATCAACAAAGGCGGGAAAATTATACCTGACAATATAATTACCAAGGCCCCTTCGGCAGAATTAAGACCCGGACAAAAGGACTCTGATTCCATTCCTGAATATGAGATATTAGACAAGATCCTTTATCAATATATAGAATTGAGCAGAAGTCCCATGGAAATTATTGGTTCGGGCTTTGATAAAAATACAGTAAAAAAAATATTAAGGCTTGTCAATATCAGTGAACATAAGAGGTATCAGTCACCCCCTATTTTAAGGGTTTCTCCTAAAGCTTTCGGTTCAGGAAGAAGAATGCCCATAGTTTCGAAATATCTTGATTGACTATAATACCGAGTAATAATAATCCAATAGTTTATCTATATAATTTTTCAGATTATAATTTTCCGAATATTTTAATGCATACGAACTTAACTTATTATAAACATCAGGATTATCAATAAGAAATTTTATTTTTTCAGCAAATTTCTTAACACTTCTGGTCCGGATCATAAATCCGTTTTTTCCATCCTCTAAAATATCCCTGTTACCCATAGCATCAGTTGTAACCACAGGTAGTCTGCAGGCCATAGGTAACAGGGATATTTTAGAGGATGGAAAAACCAAAACCAAACACACCCAACACA
>CAZSJF010000354.1:0-3173 GCA_964606705.1 uncultured Bacteroidales bacterium | reverse complement strand
ATATTGCTTCAGGAATGACTGAAATTAAAAGCTGGTGATGTACATCCTGTGTTACTTCTTTTGCTTTGCTTACAGATAAAAGTATTGAACTGCCAGAGGAAAAACTTATCAGTGAAAGTATTACCCAAATAATACAGGATATAAATATTCCTCCTATTCCGCCATCAGGCCCGGCATAAGCATAGCCAATGAAATATCCCAGCGCTATTAGGAAAATAGCTACAAAGACAAATAGGAACCACGACTTCCTGTTGTTCTTTCTGATGATTTCCCACATCATGGATTATGTACTTTATATTTATGTTTCAACTTCGAGGACACTAAGCCTGGGACATTTCGACTCCGCTCAATGTCCCAGTATCCAAACTCTTAATAAATTTATTTAAAACTTACTTTAGGCACTTCTTTTTCTTGTTCGTCTTTTACTTCAAAAAACTCGCGTATTTTGAAGTTGAACATCCCTGCAATTATGTTTGAAGGGAACATCTGCACCTTGTTGTTAAAGTTAAGCACCTGGTCATTGTAATTCTGGCGTGAAAAAGAAATCTTGTTTTCTGTTGAAGTAAGCTCTTCCTGCAGGCCAAGAAAGTTTTGATTTGCTTTTAAATCAGGATAGGCTTCAACGGCTACCATTAGGCCATTCAGTGCGCTACCCAAAGCACCTTCCGCCTGTATTTTATCACCTACGCTTTTAGCTCCCATAGCTAAATTCCTTGCTTTTGTAACACTGTCAAGAGTTTCTCTTTCATGAGTCATGTATCCCTTAACTGTTTCAATAAGATTAGGGATAAGGTCATGCCTCCTTTTCAGCTGCACGTCAATCTGCGACCATGCATTGTCAACCTGGTTTCTTTTGCCTACAAGGCCGTTGTATAAACCAACAATCCAGAAAATCAATACTACTATTATTCCAATTACTACATATAACATATTTCCTCCTTTTTATTTTAAGTTTAAGTTAATAATTTTTACTTTAAAGTTAAATTAAATGTAAGATGTGTCATGTCAAATGTATAATGTCAAAGGTAAGCTAAACACGACATACAACAATAACTTTTACATTTGACATATAACATTTTACATCTGACATAATTTATTTTAGTTTATGTTTGAACATCTGATTGAGCAAAGATAATATTTTGTTTTCTTTGTCAAGGGTTCCGGTCCTGATGATTTCCTGCAGTTCGCCTTTATCAAACCATAATCCGTGGTTTTTTCTGCATTTGTCTATTACTATGGCAGTTCCGGCGCTGACAATTATTTTGTTCATCTTTTTTGAGCATATAGGACACCTGTATCTTTTTTCCCCGCTGTGATAGCAAGGGGTGAAAGATTCTATCAGGCTGTCTTTTTCTGAAGCATTTTCCAGCAAAAGCTCAAGTTCGCCCTCATCAAGCCATATACCTTCACAAACAGGGCAGTAGTCTATCTCAACTTCATTGAGTTCCAGGACAACCATCGGCTCTTTACAAACAGGACAAAGCATATATACTTAAAGTTTTCAGTAAAATTAAATAAAAATTTGAATTACAATAAAACCTTTATGAAAAAAATTTTTTGCTTTGTTTAAATGAATGTTTTTACCAATGTGTTAACAAAAATTGATAAATGAAGTTTACAGAAAAAAATTTAAAAATTAATTTTACCGGATAATTAATACATGAAAATGCAGAGCCATGAATTAAAACTGATTCTGGAGGATGGCACGGAGTTCCGCGGCAAGTCATTCGGGTTTAATAAATCTGTTGCAGGCGAAGTTGTTTTTAATACTGCAATGACAGGTTACCCTGAAAATTTATCCGACCCTTCATATACAGGACAGATTCTGGTTGCCACTTATCCGCTTATAGGAAATTACGGGGTACCCGACGAGGTAAGGGAGAACGGGCTTCTGAAATATTTCGAATCCGACAAGATAAGAATTACAGCACTTGTTATTTCCGATTATTCTTTTTATTACAACCACTGGAATTCAAATAAAAGCCTTGCAAACTGGCTTAAAGATAATAAAATCCCGGGTATTTACGGTATTGATACAAGAGCAATAACAAAGCTTATAAGGGAAAAAGGTGCAATGCTCGGAAAAATGATTTATAATGACATAGATGTTGATTTTTATGACCCCAACAAAGACAACCTGGTGTCGCAGATTACAACAGAAAAAACATAAAATACGGAAGCGGAAAATATAAGATCATACTGGTTGATTGTGGTGTGAAGAATAATATTATCAGGTGTTTTATTAAAAGAAACGCGACGGTGATACGGGTTTCTGCAGATTATGATTTCACAGAAGAAGATTATGACGGACTGTTTTTATCAAATGGGCCGGGAGATCCCAAAAGATCCGAAATCACTATAAAGAATGTTAAAAAAGCTTTTGAAAGAGGAAAGCCTGTTTTCGGCATCTGTCTTGGCTGTCAGATAATGTCTCTTGCATCAGGCGCGGATACATATAAACTTAAATACGGGCATAGAAGCCACAATCAGCCTGTACTGCAGGTGGGGACAAACAGATGCTACATTACATCGCAGAATCATGGTTTTGCAATCGATTTGAAAACTCTGCCGGACGACTGGTCTTCTTTGTTTGTAAATGTTAATGACAATACATGTGAGGGGATAAGGCACAAGACAAAACCGTTCTTTGCCGTTCAGTTTCATCCCGAAGCTTCCAGCGGCCCGACGGATACTGAATATTTATTTGATGAATTTATGTCTATGGTTGAACTAAACTCAGGTAAATAATTTCTGATGGATAAAAGCATTAAAAGCATAATTGTCCTTGGTTCAGGTGCACTGAAGATCGGAGAGGCCGGCGAATTCGACTATTCAGGTTCACAGGCATTGAAGGCTCTCAGGGAAGAAGGGATAAAGACAATTCTTATAAATCCTAATATTGCCACAATACAAACTTCTGAAAATATTGCTGATAAAGTTTACTTCCTGCCTGTTATTCCATATTTTGTCGAGAAAATTATAGAGAAAGAAAAAGCAGACGGGATATTACTTTCTTTTGGGGGACAGACAGCGCTTAACTGCGGCATAGAACTTTATAAGAATAAGATTTTTGAGAAACACAATATCAGTGTTCTCGGAACCCCTGTTCAGGCAATTATTGATACGGAAGATAGGGATATTTTTGTAAAAACCAAACCAAACACACCCAACAC
>CAZSJF010000353.1:0-3189 GCA_964606705.1 uncultured Bacteroidales bacterium | reverse complement strand
ACTCTCAGTATGTAAATACAGGGCGGGTAATCCGTGCCGCTTATATCTATTATGCAACTGTATTCTCCCGGAGATTGCTCACCATTTATAAAGGTCCGGATTTTCTTCCCGTAAATGTCATATATCTCAACAGAAGTATTTGCCTTATCTTTCAGGGTATATGAGATATTTACAGGGCCACTTGTCGGATTAGGAAATATTTTTATGTTATTATCTGTTTCCGGTTCATTTATGCCGCCGCCGCCGCTTGTAGTTTTAAGTATTATGCCTCCGTTTCCGCAAATATACCCTACATTTGCATCTGCGAAGAAAACGGAATTGAGATATTCAAGTGTCCCTGAGGAAGTCTGGATCCATGAATAATCAGATGAAGATTTTAAAACCAGGCCTGTATCTCCCACAACGAAACATTTCCCATCACTGATACACTGTATATCAGAAAGGTCATTGAGAGTATTTGCATTCAGGGATAAGAAGTTATTTCCTCCGTTATTACTTTTTATTATTTTTCCTTCCGCTCCTGATATATAAATATAATTGTTACTGTAACAATCAACGCTTTTCAGAGTTTTCGTCGTAGGAGAATTTACGCTAACCCAGAAATCGCCGCCGTCAGCAGTTTTTATGATTGTCCCGTTAATGCCAACAGCAAAGCCTTTATTATCATAAAAATTTACATCATACAATATATATATTGTAGGTGACGGGACAGAACTCCATGTATCTCCCCCATCGGTTGTCTTTGTAATATATCCGTTTTCACCAACAGCAATACCTGTATCCTGGTGGATAAAATATACTCCGTAAAGGCTGTTTTCTGTGCCGCTTGTTTTAACCACCCAGTTCGTCCCCCCGTCTGAAGTTTTCAATATTGTCCCGCTGTCACCCACCGCATAGCTGACAGATGAACTTACAGAAAAAATATCATTCAGCTTATTTGTAACCGGTGATGAAGGCTTGGTCCATGTACTTCCGCCATTTACTGTTTTCAGTATTATTCCTTCATCTCCTACTGAATAACCCGCATTCTGGCCTATAAAACATATGGCATTAAGATTATTGTCCGTATTGGTAGTCTGCTGACTCCACTGAGGAAAAGCAATTTCGGCAGATAAAAAAACAACTGCAAAAAGTATTTTAATTTTTATTGTCCGCATTGTTATCAGGTTTGTCATTTGTTTCTGTTTCAGGTTTTATCTCCCCGACTATTTTGAATTCTATTCTCCTGTTCAGCTGTCTGCCCTCTGGATAGTCTTTTCCATCCACTGTGTTGGGAGCAACAGGCATAGTTTCTCCGTAACCCTTGGCTTTAAGTTGTTCCTGGCTAATACCTTTTTCAACCAAATATCTGACAACACTTTTTGCACGCCTTTCCGAAAGGTCCATGTTATATTCGAAAGAGGCTACGCTGTCAGTATGAGCAGATATTTCAATAACTGAATTAGGCATCTTTTTAATGAGTTCTACAACATGGTCTAATTCCTGCATGGATTGAGACCTCAGATCTGCTTTATCAAAGTCAAAATATATATTATTAAGAGTATATGCCTTACCTTTCTCTATATTTTCCACATTTTCAATCTTAGCAATTTCTGAGATTTTTTCTACCTTTATCTGTTTAAGGACAAAATCCATGTAAATAGTATCATTTACATACATATTTAATGTATTTAACTCGTTATAAGAATCTATATAATCAGGATGAGAGGCATGCAGCCTGTATTTTTTGTCAGGTTTGAGTTTAAACCAATAAGTTTTATCTTTCGGAAGAATCCGTGATATGGTATTAGTATCATTTTCAGTATAAAAAACAATCTTTGCACTATCAATAGTATTTTTTAATGAATCATAAATATGGCCTGTTACAATTATCTTTATGGAATCCAGCCAGATAAATCTGTAAATATCGTCGCAGCAGGTATTTTCATTATTACCATATTTTCTGTTTGACACAAAATAACCCTGTCCGCGGGCATCCGGAGGTATATAATATATATCATCCACACTTGAATTCAAAGGATAACCGATATTTTCAGATTTTTTCCATTTATCCATAGAACCTTCAGCTTCATAAATATCGAAGCCACCATAACTTTTCATTCCATTTGAGCTGAAGTAAAGGATCCCTGTATTATCAGCATAATAAGGTGTCATCTCATTTTCAGGCGTATTGATTCTGGTGCCAATATTCAGAGGGGTTGAATATTCATTTCCGTTTGTTATTATTGAATACCAGATATCACTCCCCCCTATACCACCAGGCCTGTCAGAAACAAAATACAATACTTCATTTTTTGTTTTCTTATCCTTACCAACACACGGCTGCGTATTGGTAAATCCCGGCAAATTGATTTCTTCATCCAGAGACACAGGGTTACTCCATTTATCGTTTTTCAATGAACTCACATAAATAGAACAGACAGCTTTATTATTTTCATTCAGGTTGCATTGTGTATAATAAAATCTTTTTTTATCAGGTGAGAAAGCTCCGTTTGCAGTATGGATATCGTTTCCGTTGAAAAAACCTTTGGAAAATTCCTCCACTTTCCCGTTCCTGCTATTTGCATAATATAATTTGACAAACTCATCGCTTTTAAAATTCTTATCCAGTTCCACTTTACTGTCGGAACGCAGGGAAGAAAATATCAGGTTATTATTGTAAATTACTGGAGCAAAATCTGAATTAGCTTTATTAATACCTGTGTCAAGTTTTTCTATATAGACCGGCAAAGGGCTTTCAATAGATTTCATTGCAAAATCACAGTCTTTGATCTCCTTTATAGCATCATTGACATATACTGCATTATCAACATTCCTGATTTCTTTCTTTATTTCGCTGAATGTTTTTATGGCTTCCTGATATTCACCATTTAACTTCTGCATTTTGGCATATTTGTACCTGGCCAAAGGGTACTCATCAGAAGAACACGAAAGTGTTTTTAAATAAAAGACCTCAGCATTATAATAATCACGGATATTACTGTATGATTCTGCCAGCTGATACGAAAAATATGGATTTAAAAGTTCATTGTTATATAACTTAAGGTATATATCAATAGCAGTATAGTAATTTCCGCATTGAAAAGCATAATCAGCAAGCCTGGTATCATTATATTTATTCACCTGTTTGTTTTGCGATCCAGCAGTATAACATAACATTACCAATAAGATTATAAAAAAAGCTTTTTT
>CAZSJF010000352.1:0-3192 GCA_964606705.1 uncultured Bacteroidales bacterium | reverse complement strand
AGACAAGAAGGAATTACCGGGTTTGTTTATAATGATTTTAATCAAAATTGTATAAGAGATTCAAATGAAATTGGATTACAAAACCGATTTCTAAAAATCATTCCTGGTAATATTATTGCTCAAACCAATGATGCGGGGGTTTGGGTTATCGATTCACTGCCTATTGGTACTTATATTTCAACAGTTGATACTTCAGGAAATTGGTTTGCAACTTGTCCAGTTAGTCAAATATTTACAGTAACTAACCCTAATGATATTACTTATGTCCCTGATTTTGGTTTGGTATCAACTCAGCCCTGTGAAAGCCCAGAAATTTCTGTATACATGCCATTGATGCGCCCTTGCTTTAGCAACCTATTAGTACATGTGAATGCATGTAATCAATATATTGCTACCGGTGTAATAAACAGTGCTTATGTAGATGTAGAACTTGACTCGCTTATCATTCCGGATTCTGCAAGCATTCCCTATAATAGTCTTGCAAATAATATATATCGATTTCAAATAGGAGATCTTTATCCCGGACAATGTGTATCCTTTATCATAAACTGTAATGTCAGTTGCAATGCAACTATAGGACAAACCCTGTGTATGCAGGCAAATTTATATCCTGCAGATTCCTGCGTGTTCGATACAATACCTGATCCTTATCCTGGCGGTGTTACTCCATGTGCATTGCCATGGGACCACTCCAGTTTGCATGTTGAAGGCTTTTGTGAGAACGATACCATTTATTTTATTATTTACAATACAGGTGTTATCCTGAATGGAGATATGCAATGCTGGTCGCCGGTAAGGGTTTTTGTTGATGGGGTTTATACTATTTTAGATTCTGTTCTGATTGCAGGTGGCGATAGCGTTGTATTTGCCTTTGCAGGCGACGGTCACACCTGGCGACTTGAGGCCGACCAGCATCCTTTGCATCCGGGCAACTCGCACCCGAACGCTACCGTTGAACTATGCGGAGACAGCGTAAACTGGACTCCGGGGAATGTAACCATCCTGCCACAAGATGACAGCGATCCGGTTGTAGATATTTATTGTGGTCTGGTCACCGGCAGTTATGATCCTAATGATAAAACCGGTTATCCGACGGGCGTTACAAGCGAACATTATATTTATCCCAACCAGCAAATACAGTACGTGATCCGTTTTCAGAACACAGGAAACGATACTGCATTTAATGTAATTGTGCGCGACACGCTTGATACAGATCTTGATATTTTCTCAGTTGTGCCCGGTGTGGCAAGCCACGATTATCATTTTTATATGCATGGCCCCCGTGTTCTTGAATGGACATTTTATAATATCATGCTTCCCGACAGTAATGTAAACGAGCCTGCCAGCAACGGATTCCTGACCTTCACTGTTGAACAGAACACAGACCTTCCAAATGGCACTGTTATAAATAATGAAGCAGATATTTATTTTGATTTCAATGCACCGGTTATTACAAACCAGACAATACATACAGTGAATGAGAACATGCAGTACATCGTTCCCGTTAACACAATAAACTCAGAAAAAAATACATTAAGGCTGTATCCCAACCCGGCAGAAAACGTTGTTTATGCTGAAACAGAAATAATATATAAGGGCGCAAAACTGGAGATATTTAACATGAGCGGTTGTCGTATGTATTCACTGCCCGTTACTTCTGAAATAACAACAATAGACATCAGCCGCCTGCCTAAAGGCGTTTATGTAGTAAAATCTGTATATACTGCAGGAGTGTCTGTTGCGAAACTTGTAGTACAATAAAGTACAAAATCTTCAAGGTTTTTTTGCCATAGTTTACTTTTTTCAGAACTAAGTAGATTTTATATCTTCATAGTACTTTAAAACCAAAGATGAATAAATGATTAATGCTAAAAGATAGATTACTATTAATAACACTATTTAATGTAATCTGCTTTCATCTCACACAGTGTTAACTCCATATTTAAAAAAGGGTGTGGATTATAATTTTTTTGTTTTTTTGATTTCATTAATGAGTTTAAAGAACTATCAGGTTGGTAGTATATTAATTTTTCCCAATCTTCATTTGTAAGTCTTTTGGCATTCTTAAATTTTTCAGCATTTAATGGACTGGTTATTTTTATCTTTTTTTTCAGGTTTTCACAAAACCCACTACTACCATTGCATTTAACAGGTACAACTACATTAATATCTGTAGGTATATAACCATATAAATTCAAATATTTTGGACGTGTTGAAAAATAATAAATACCATCAATATTATTATCTTCACGGCACCATTGCATTAGAAGTTGTGGAATGATATACTCAGGTTTAAAAGCCCCTGAATCTTTATATACTACTATTGAACATACAAATGATAATGGCCATAAAATAACAGACTCGAGCACAAGATTAATAGCAGTTTCCGGATGCTTTTCAATTAATACTTTATTGCTCATAATTGTATTTTCTGGCCTGAATGATAGGTCTAAGAAATTAAAATCATCCTTATCAAATTCTATTCGTGATACATAAGTTTTCTTTAATGATGGCTGTCTTAATTCATACCAGCATAGCTCGATTGAATTTGAAAAATACAAACAAGGCAACCCGGCTATACTATAACGATAGGCCCCAACCTTATATCTTTCATGAAATGGGGTATGAAATAAATCTTCAGGTTTTAGCAATATTTCGTTGCTTTTTCTCATCCTATACCCTATATCTGGTTTGCCATTTGATACAACTACTTTTTTACCTCTAGGATAATTCATCTTATCTTTAATTAAATCAATAGCTTCAACAAATTTTTGATAAGACTTTTTATATGAGCCATTGTAATATAAATTAAGACACTCTACTATTCTATAGCAAAACACTTGCAAGTTATCAGCTTCGTTTGCTAATAATGGGAACTCACGAACTGCATTTCCTATCCTTTTATTGAATTCTATAAAATTTCTTTCAACAAAACCGATGAAATCTGAATCAATTTGTTTTTTAGGAAATCTAAAAAATGGGTCTTCATAAAATTTCGCAGTTATCCCTTTTACGGTGTGATTAATTAATTTATTCTCTTTCATTTTTCCTGAAATATATCTTTAATCTTTGATTTTACTAAATCGTAAGATTCATTAACAATAATAATCTTTTCATTATCAGTTTTATCAATATAAACGTATCCCCACTACCAACCACGTCTTTTTTTAACAGTATATGCAACGTAGTTTT
>CAZSJF010000351.1:0-3192 GCA_964606705.1 uncultured Bacteroidales bacterium | reverse complement strand
TGTGTTGGGTGTGTTTGGGGTTTTGTTGCCATTGTTACTATTCCTTTTGCTTTTGAAGGAAGAAAAAGCAAAAGGAATAGTAACAATGGCAACAGTGAGTATTCCCATTTCTCTGGCTTTCTCTGCAATGATAGGCGCAGCACCTGTTCCAGTCCCGCCGCCCATTCCTGCTGTAAGAAACACCATCTTTGTATGTTTCTCAAGAATACCGATAACTTTATCAATGTCTTCAATAGCGGCATTTTTTCCGATTTCAGGTTGTGAGCCTGCTCCTCTTCCTTCTGTCAGGGTAGACCCTATCTGTATTTTGTTGGGTACAGGACTCTTTTCAAGGGACTGTGCATCAGTATTGCATACAACAAAGTCGACACCATTTATGCCCTGATTATACATATGATTGACGGCATTGCTGCCACCACCACCTATTCCGATAACTTTTATAATAGATGATTGTTCTTTTGGTAGGTCAAATCTCAACATATTTTTTTAATAAATTTTATAGTAGTTACGAAATTAATTATTAAAAGTGTTGTCAAAATCGCCTTTCATAATTATTTATTAACTGCAAAATGTTAATTAATAATATCAATTCAGATCCTCGTCATCAAAAAATTCTTTCCCTTTATTAAAGAGCTTTTCAAAAAATCCGCCTTTCATCTTTTTGGAAGAGGTTTGTATCTTCTTTTCATTAAGGCTTTGTTTTTCCGCATTTTCAAATCCTTTTATCACAAGGCCGACACCGGTTGCATACATCGGACTGGCTATTTCTTCAGGGGAGTTGTTCGCAAGGTGTTCGTTAGGATAACCTATCCTGGTATCCATGCCGGTGTTAAATTCCACCAACTGTGAGATATGTTTCAGCTGGGCACCACCTCCTGTCAAAACAATGCCTGCTATAAGCTTTTTTTCATATCCCGAATTTTTAATTTCATAGTACACATGCTCTATAATTTCACTTACCCTTGCTTCAATAATATTTGCAAGATTTTTCAAAGATATTTCTTTAGGCTCCCTGCCGCGCAGCCCGGGTATCGACACTATTTCTTCGCTCTTGTTCTCTCTTGCCAGTGCCGAGCCGAATTTGATTTTCAGAGCTTCGGCCTGCCTGTGTATTATACTGCAGCCTTCCTTGATATCTTCCGTGATGACATTTCCTCCAAAAGGTATTACAGCAGTGTGCCTGATAATGCCATCCTGAAATATAGCAATATCAGTGGTTCCTCCTCCTATATCAACCAGCACCACACCTGCTTCTTTTTCTTCTTCACTTAATACGGATTCTGCGGAAGCAATAGGCTCCAGTATCAGGTTGTTGATTTTCAATCCTGCTTTTTCCACACATTTTTTCAGGTTTTTAGCAGCTGACATCTGTCCTGTAATGATGTGAAAATTCGCTTCAAGGCAGATACCCGACATGCCTATGGGTTTTTTAATGCCAGGTTCCTTATCAATAATATATTCCTGCGGTATTACATGAATGATCTCTTCACCCGGAGGCATTACGAGCTTATACATGCTGTCAACAAGGGAATCAACGTCGCTCTGGCTGATCTCAACGTCAATGTTGTTGCGCATTATGCTTCCCCTGTGCTGAATGCTCTTTATATGCTGGCCTGCAATGCCTACATTTACCTCCCTGATGTTGACGCCTGACTTCTGGCTTGCATCGTCAATAACAGTAGTAATTGACTTTACAGTTTCCTCAATGTTAGAGACAATTCCGCGTGTAACGCCAATAGATTCCGCATGGCTTAATCCGAGAATTTCTATTTTCCCATACTCATTTTTTTTGCCGACAATAGCTGCTATCTTTGTCGTGCCAATGTCTAACCCAACGATAATGTCTAAATTTTCCATATTCCAATATTTTTTAAGAACATACTACCTGATTTTTATATTTTAAATTGATTATTTTATATTTATCCCATCCGATTTTGTTTAATACATTTTTGTATAAAATCAACAGTTTTTCAAATTTTCCCTCCATATCAGTTGTATCGCCAAATATTATCTGATGATTACCAACCTGTGGTACAAGATCCATTTCTCCTTTTTCATCAATATAAATCTGACTTATCTGTGCTTTCCAGAAATCAGACGAATTTATATATTTTGCAAGTATATAATAATTATATAAAAGAGTGGAATCTTTGATTCTGGTATTTTTTCTCACAAAATAAAGTGTGTAATTGTCAACTGTATCTTTTAAATTACTTATTATCACAACTCTCGCAGTATATTGAGGGCTGACAGGCAATATAAATCCATCTTCATCTATATAGTAGCTTTTGTTGTACTGTGTCATAATTCTTGCTATCGGATTTCTCTGAGTTATATCAATGTTCACATTTCCTTCAACATCTGGGTATACATAAGCTTGTTTGACATAAATATTACCATTTATATTTTTATCAATCAATTCAAAATCTATATCAGAAAGTTTTTGCCCCTTAACAGAATCTCCTGTATAATAAATTATTTTTCTTATATCATCATTTGTTATCATATAATTATTGTTCTTATAGCTTATGTTAATATTGAGTTCAGGGCACTTTATTTTATCATGTTCAGACTTAACCATACTTAATAAAAATATCAAGCCAGAAATTAAAAGCAACCAAATTAATATTTCTAATATTTTTTTTATCAAGTTGTAAGATATTTTTTTATTAACATTTTCTCAATAGGTTCAACCAGCTGGTCTATATCTCCTGCGCCCAGAGTTAACACTACTTCAAGTTTTCTTTCATCAAGTTTTTTCAGCAGTTCACCTTTTGAACATAATAATTTATTCTCTTTTTTTATTTTATCCAGAAGCATTTTCGACGTAACCCCTTCTATAGGCAGTTCCCTTGCAGGGTATATTTCCAGCAATATTATCTCATCAAGCATTTCGAGAGACTTAGCAAATTCGTCTGCAAAATCACGTGTTCTTGAGAACAGGTGCGGCTGGAAAATACCGGTTACCTTTTTACCGGTGTAAAGTTCTTTAACGGCACTGATGCATGCTTCGAGTTCTTTAGGGTGATGAGCGTAGTCATCTATAAAGACTATATTTTTATCGTTGACCCTGTAATCAAATCTTCTTTCCAATCCTTTATATGACTCCAGAGCATTTTTGATCTTTTCTTCTTCTGTTTTTATCAAGTTGTAAGATATTTTTTTATTAACATTTTCTCAATAGGTTCAACC
>CAZSJF010000350.1:0-3203 GCA_964606705.1 uncultured Bacteroidales bacterium | reverse complement strand
TGTGTTGGGTGTGTTTGGTGTGGTGTTGGCATTGACTATGTTACATACTATGATAAGGTTTTAAGAATAGAATATTCTGTAAACAAATTAGGAGAACATGGATTATTTTTGCATTTTACAGCCCCGATTTAAACATAAATTAATCTAACAATGAAAATAGCACTGTTTGGCAAAACAATAAACAAAGAATTTTCAGGTTACATTCAACAACTGATCGTAAAACTTGAAAGCCACAATATTAAAATATTCATTTATAAGAATTTTTATAATGATATAAATGATATAATAAAATTCAATAACAAAGTATTTTTATTCGACAAGAGAGAAGAGATCAGGGATGTTGATTTTCTTTTCAGCATAGGCGGTGACGGAACATTACTGAATACAATAACCCTGGTTGAAAATTCAAATATTCCTATTCTGGGTATCAATACCGGAAGACTGGGGTTTCTTTCAAGCATATCAAAAGAAGAAATAGAGATGGCAATAGATAATATCCTTAACAAAAACTATATACTGGATAAAAGAACTTTACTTAAACTGGAGGTAAAAAATAATCTGTTCGGAAAATATAATTACGCCCTTAATGAAATAACCATCCAGAAAAAAGACTCTGCAATGATACTTATCCATACATATATCAACAATGAACTTTTAAATTCTTACCTGGGAGACGGGCTTATAATTGCTACACCTACCGGTTCCACTGCATATTCTCTCAGTTGCGGAGGGCCTATAATTACACCTGATTCAAAAAATATTATCATAACTCCTATAGCAACACACAATTTAACAGTAAGGCCTGTCGTTATACCTGATGATAAAATCATTAAACTTAATATCAGGGGAAGGGGTAAAAATTTCCTGGTCAGCCTGGATTCAAGAACAGAATCAATAGATTCTTCATTTGAACTGATAATAAAAAAAGAAAAATTTACTGTAAACCTTATACAAATGAGAGACAGGACAATATTTACGACAATACGCAATAAATTAATGTGGGGATTGGATATCAGAAATTAAATGTTGTTAAAAATTTTTATTTTTTTCAAAAAAAGGATACATTTGCAACTTATTGTTTTTGTGACACCTTATGAAAAGTCTGCACTCTAAAATACTAATATTATCAATACTTCTGATATTTATATATATGGGGGCATCTGCCCAGCAGCTATGGAAAAGATACAGAGAAGAAGTTTTTTTCGGTGTAGGGGTGTCAAATTTTCTTGGTGATTTGGGAGGCGCTAATGCCATAGGCACCAGTAAAAGCCCTGTGGATACGGATATTCCGTCCATAAAATTAGCATACAGATTTGGTTATAATTACAAACTGGGAAAATATTTTTCATGGAAAACTAATCTTATTTATGGAAATATAGGGGGTGATGACAAATATACCGAAGAGATGTACCGTCATTACAGAAATTTAAACTTCCGCTCCCCTGTTGTGGATGCGTCAACACTTTTTGAAGTCTATTATACACACAGGCAGCGCCCTGGTCACAGGTATATTCTTAAAGGTGTCAGAGGACTGAGTTATATTGAATACCCAACTCATATTTTTTTCGGTATAGGAAGTCTTTATTTTGACCCGCGTGGAGAATATAATGATTCATGGTTCAGATTAAAGCCGCTGTGTACCGAAGGACAAGGCCTGATCCCCTCAAGAAAAAAATATTCCTCAATTCAATTTACAGTTCCTTACGGATTTGGGTTTAAATTTGCAATCGCCAAAGACTGGCAAATCGAAATTGAATACGGTTATCACAGGACTTTTACCGATTATCTTGATGACTGCAGTACGACTTATTTCGATAAAGAGGCTCTCAAAACTTTAAAAAACGGAACTGTGGCGGTTTATTTTTCAGACCCTTCGTCACATGAGTGGCCCGATAATTATACAGGGCCAACAGATACGCCCATTGATGCATGGACAAACCCGGGGGCACAGCGGGGCGACCCGAGAGACAAAGATGCAGTGATGTTTGCATTTATTTCCTTTTATTACAAATTATCACCTTACCGCAGAACTGTTCCGAAATGGTAATAACCTATTGTATAATCAAGAAATGAAATATTTTTTATCCCTGTTTGTTTTTCTGTTTGTATTTACCAGCGCCTTTGCACAACGCTTTGAATTAGGCTTTTTTTGCGGAGGCTCATATTATATCGGGGACATTAACCCATCCAAACATTTCCTGCTTGCCAAACCAGCTGTAGGATTTGTATACAGATACAACATCAATTCCCGTTTTGCTGCCAAATTAAATGTTTACAGCGGTTATTTATACAGTTCGGATGGAAAAGCAAAATTCAATGAAAAAAGAAACCTGAGTTTCAGGTCTATGATACTGGATATATCAACCGAAATGGAACTCAATTTCGAACATTTTGAACCCGGAAACACTGAAACTCCCTTCACTCCTTATATTTTCGGAGGTTTTTCTGTTTTCAAATTCAACCCCCAGGCAGAATATCAGGGTACATGGTATAACTTGCAACCCTTAGGAACAGAAGGGCAAGGTACGTCAAGGTATCCGGACAGGCACCCATACTCATTAATGTCAGTGGCTTTCCCTTTTGGCCTGGGATTTAAATTAAATGTTACAGATTTTCTGCTAATAGGAGCAGAATGGGGATTAAGAAAAACCTTTACTGATTATCTGGATGATGTCAGCACAACATATGCCGATCCGGTAGTATTAAGCGCGGAAAAAGGAACAATTGCATGCGCCCTTGCAGACCGAACGATTCAGGAGGATGGAGTGCCTGTAAATAATACGGGATTACAGCGTGGAAACTCACAGAATAAAGACTGGTACTCATTCGCCGGATTGATAATCACTTACAGGATTAAAAAGAAAAATGGTCCGTGCCCGGCATACGACGGAAAAACAAAAAATAAATTTAAATTTCCTTTTGTAAATCCGGAACCAACCTCTAAATAAAAAGATATGAGCTTAAAAGCCCTGATAAATATAAATAAACTACCTTCCCATATTGCTATAATTATGGATGGGAACGGAAGATGGGCTAAGCAAAAGGGTAAAAGCCGCACATTCGGGCATAAAAATGCCGTAATATCTGTCAGAGAAACAACCGAAGCCGCCGCCGAACTCGGTATTAAATACCTGACTTTGTATTCTTTTTCTACCGAGAACTGGAACCGCCCTAAATTAGAAGTGAATTTTCTGATGGAACTG
>CAZSJF010000349.1:0-3208 GCA_964606705.1 uncultured Bacteroidales bacterium | reverse complement strand
AAAGATTATCTATCTGCCTTGTTTTTATCTGGTTGTTGTATCCCCATCCTGCCAGGCCTATGCCGGAAACTATATATTTATCAGGCATTTTGGTTAAAACAGTTTCTATAAGCATCTGTTTCATATCTGCAAGGTCAAAAGCCTCAACAATTACATCACAGTCCTTATAAATCGCCACAATGTTATTCCTGTCAAGCTTTATGTCATGAGCAATTACTTCTACATCAGGATTTATTTTCTCAATATTTTCTTTCAAGGCAAATACTTTTTTCTGTCCTATCTGGGACTGAAAGAAATACTGCCTGTTAAGGTTGCTTTTAACAATAGTGTCAAAATCAGCAATTATCAGTTTACCAATACCGACCCTTGCCAAAGCAACAGCACAATTTGAACCCAATCCCCCTGCCCCTGCAATGCCAACAATTTTATGCTTTAATTTATTTGTTATCGTTTCGGACATATTTTAAGTGTTACACATACTTTTTAGTTCAAAAAAAATTATAATTTTGTAAACTATAGTACAAATATATCTAAAATTTTGAAATGTATTTTTAATTATCAGGGGAGATTAAATAATGGCAGAAGTACAGGTTGAAAAATTAAAAAAAGCCCATCAGGTTGTCAAAGAAATTAATTTTGAAATTGCCAGGCTCGATAAGGGCTATGCAAACAGAACCCTCAGGATTAATCTTGACAACAACGAGATCAAAGACATGCCCGTTACTCAGGAGATGAAAGACCTCTGGGTAGGAGGAAAAGGTTTTGACCTCTGGCTTATGTTCCAGGAAATTAATAAAAACACAAAATGGGACAGCAGTGAAAATCCTATCTGTTTTTCTTCAGGCCCGCTGGGAGGCACTGTTTCATTTCCCGGGGCAGGTAAGACAATCGTCACTTCCGTATCGCCTCTCACAAACATAATTGTTGACTGTAACGTGGGCGGCTATTTCGGCCCGTACCTGAAGTTTTCAGGATATGATGCGTTGACCGTTGTAGGTAAAGCCAAAGAAGACATTATAATTTTCATTAATGCTGCCAACGGAAAAATCTCAATAGAAAAAGCCCCACTGGAAAGCATAGACTCTCACCTGATAGCTGAAGAGCTTACTGAAATGTATGCTGAAAGTGAACTGGACAAAAGGAATATTGCTGTCGTTTCAGCGGGAAGAGCTGCCGAACACAGCAGAATAGGCGTGTTGAACTTTTCTTTTTATGACTGGAGAAGGCGCGTTACCCGTCTTAAACAGGCAGGAAGAGGAGGTGTAGGAACAGTTTTTAGAGATAAAAAAATCAAAGCTATCGTCCTCAAAAGTAAAAACATCACTCCGGCATGGAGGATAGAAGAAAATAAAGTTGCTAAATTCATCACCCCTAAGGAAATCGTTGAATTAAAATGTAAAAGCGAACTGGATGAAGTAGATGCAATTATAAAAAAATGGAACAGCGACAAAGAATACGTTATTGAAATGATGCAGGATATACAGGAACGTTTCCGTTTTATCTCTGTAACAGCTATTGACCATCTTTGTTCAAGACTGCTGGTACCTAAAGCTCATCTGTATCACATAGCAACTTTCTATAAATCATTCAGCCTTGAACCGAAAGGAAAAACAATAATACAGGTTTGCATGGGAACGGCTTGCCATGTTAAAGGCTCTGCAAGGATAATAGACACTTTTGAATCTGTACTTGATGTTAAAGCCGGAGGTACAACAAAAGACAAAAAATATACCCTGGAACCTGTTGCATGCCTCGGTGCATGCAGTATTGCCCCTGTTGTTAAGATGGGAGAAGAAGTTATCGGTAATGTACAGGCTAAAGATGTTAAGAAAATCATCAAGCAGTTTGAAAATAAAAAAAATTGATAACACATATTGTGATTTACTAATGTAAAAATCAAAATTAAAAATGCAAAATGATAAATTAAAATTTAAAATTGAATTCAAGAAAAGGCTCTATACTTTTACTTTGAAGCTGATAGAATTTATTGACAATTTACCAAAAGACAATATCTCAAAAAGATTAGGAGACCAATTATTAAGAAGTGGAACAAGCATAATAGCAAATTATATTGAGGGACAATCTGCAAGCAGTAAAAAAGATTTTACGAATTATTTTAGTACAGCTTTGAAATCAAGTAATGAAAGCAAATTATGGTTGTGTTTGTTAAGAGACAGTAACAGAGCTAATGAAAAGGAAACTGCCTGGTTTTTAAAAGAACTTGCGGAAATATCAAATATACTGGCAACAAGTATAATGACATTAAAAGGAAAAAATTAAATATGAATTTGAAATTAAAATGCAGAATAATTACAAAATACATAAAATGCTATTAGGAAGCAGAAACAAAACATTTTTCATTTTTAATTGCAATTTTAATTTTTACTTTTTGATTTTTGATTTTTTTAAAATATAAGGAGATATAAGTTATGCAGAAGGTAACCATTGAAGAACTAAGTAAAATTGCCATTAAAGAAAAAGAAGCAACCTCCCGTTATAAAGCCATGCTTATGGTTTGCACAGGAACAGGCTGTGTTTCCACCAAAGGTTTCGACATCCTCAATGAATTCAGGCAAGCTCTTAAAAGGAAAGGCCTTGATAAAGATTATGTAGCAATAGGAACAGGATGCAATGGTTTTTGTGCTGTAGGCCCTATCGTTGTTGTGCAACCTGAAGGCATCTTTTATCAGAAACTTAAAGTTGAAGATATAGAAGAAATTATTGACAGCCACCTTGTAAAAGGAAAAGTCGTTGAGAGGTTGCTTCATAAAGACCCTGTATCAGGTGTTGTCAATGAAAAAATGGAAGATATTAAGTTCTTCTCAAAACAGCAGCTTATAGCCTTAAGGAACAAAGGTCTTATTGACCCCGAAAACATAAATCATTACATTGCCCGTGACGGATATAATGCACTTAAAAAGGTGCTTCAGGAAAATAATGCTGAAAATGTCATCAATGAAATTATTGCTTCCGGCATAAGAGGGCGCGGCGGCGGCGGCTTCCCTGCAGGTATCAAGTGGCAGTCGGGGCACAAAGCCGCTCAGGCAAGAAATGAAGAGATATACGTTATATGTAATGCTGATGAAGGTGACCCGGGCGCTTATATGGACAGAAGCATCATTGAAACAGACCCTCATTCTGTTATTGAAGGTATGCTCATTGGCGCTTATGCGGTAGGCTCTAAAAACAACCAAACACACCCAACACA
>CAZSJF010000348.1:0-3212 GCA_964606705.1 uncultured Bacteroidales bacterium | reverse complement strand
TCGAAGAATATGGGTAACGGTAAACAAATACAATATAACTGGTTGAATTTATTAGCCCCAGCGCTTAATGAATATTTTAATCAAATCAATCATTATTTTGCCGATCCAAGTTATCAGCCGCACTTTGTTTTAAGCATTGATTCGCTTACTTTAAAAATCGAAGGGTTGATAAGAGATATCTGCCAGTTTTGTGGTGTAATAACCTTTTACCTTACGAAAGACGTAAAAAAGAGGGAGATCGTCAGAGAGAAAGACATCCACGCACTCTTATATGAAGAAGAGGTTAAGAAATTATTTGATGAAGATGATCTGATATTCTTTAAGTTTTTACTAATTGAACAAGCTGGATATAATTTAAGACATAAAGTCGCACATGGATTTATGTATTTCCAAGAATATGGCATAGACAATATGCATCTGCTTATTTTAGCCTTGCTTAAATTGGGGAAATATGATTTTGTTAAGAAAGAAGCGAAATAGAAGTTTCGGGGACATATATATAATTTAGGCAATTAAGTAGCGTGCTCTCCGGATTCATGGCGTGGTGGCGTAATTCTTTGGAATTGTCTAAGAAAGCGCCCGCGCCCGATTGATGGTTATTGTCCGCCGGACAAACAGTAGAAAGCGGTGGATACAATTATGAAGCAAGCGGAAGTGTTGGCGGATTGGTGAGTGGAGATTTCAGAGAATAAATAATATGATAGATAAAATAAAAAGAATAATAGAAGAAAAAGACTTTTCAAAATTTATTGGATTGAAAGAAAATCTTTGGTTTGATGCTAAAAGAAGAGATCCTTATCAAATAGATTTACCTTCTGGAAAATATGAGTTAGCGAAAGATATTTCTGCTTTTGCAAATGCAGAAGGCGGACATATCATTGTTGGGCTTATTGCTAAACCTTTAGATGCAGAAAGAAGTGAAGAAGTTACAGAATTAGATTTAATGTCAAAAAACGAGTTTAATGTAGAAAAGTATAAAATTTTATTGGGAGGATATATATACCCTAAGATTGATAATTTAGTTGTAGAGTGGTGCGAAAGCTCCGAGGGACCAAAGGGGATTGGACATTTTTTTATTCCTCCGCAGGAGGAAAGTAAAAAATATTTCTTAATAACGAAAGGTATCTTTATCGAAGGAGATAAGGTAAAAGATAATGTTGTTGGTTTAGCGAGACGCAACGATGCCTCAAATTTACCTATAAGTGGTAAAGAAATTCACAATGTCATAAAAAAAGGAAAGAATCCTATAATCCCGCGGCTTGATAATGTTGAAAATACTTTAATCGTTATTGATCAAAAGATAGGTTTTATCATTAATGAACTTCGTAGCGTCGAGAAGAACAAAATACCACAAGAGGCCAATGTAGATGTCGGAAAGCTATATGATGCCTTAAGGAGAATTACAGAATAGATATGGAAACTCAGACGAAGCCACTATATATTTTAGCAGCTGCACCATATGGTGAGTGTAAACTAAGAATTTTCGATCCCGGGGAAAATTCTATAAGTAACATTTTATTAAAAGAAAAGGGACTTAGGCATTCCGGTTGGGATTTATCCACTGGATATATGCCTAAAATAGTTCAAGGTGAATATTTAGAAGTCAAAGTAGACAATGTCAAAAAGATACATGTATATGAAAATGGGATATTTGTTTGTTGGGTGGCAGCGGATTCAGATTATCTTGGTTGGCCTTTGGATGAAGAAGAATTTATTAATAAGCCCCGAATAAACCCATTAGGTCTCATAGAGGTAACATATAACTTTGTCAATTTATATAAAAAAATATTACCATTTTTTGTTAATGTCCCTCAGAAGATTAGATTAGTTATACAATTTAAGAATATGTTTTTAAATCAAAATTCGAAGATATATTTAACTCCAGGTGGTATAGATTCAATTGATTGGCTTATGGGTAAAGATAAATACCCCGCCAGAGATAATGACATGGACAATATAATGGATATTGAGACGGATTTGTTAGGAGATGTTTCTCGGGTAGCTTTTATGTTAGTTGAAAAAGTGTATTCTTTATTTGGGCTTGATAAAGATTGCATCCCTTATAAGGGTAAAAATAGTAATGGCGAAGAGATAATAGATGCTGGTGCAATATGTAAGAAATAATTTAGAAGAAATAAAGGGAAAGGTTCTATTTTTTAAAACTAAGTATCGTTTCTGGGGTTTAGGTGGGAGTGCCCAGGAAGCAGAAACTTTAGAAGCGTTTCCTGATTTTAGGAAACAAGTATTTTGAGCAGGTTATTTGTATTTATTCTGTAGATTTAGTAACTACTTGCGGTTACGCAAACTGTCTACTTTGTAAGCTTCAAGAATGGATGGGGATACGTACATTACATATTAGCACAAATAAATAATATAAAATATTTGATAAGGGAGAACAGATGAAAAATAAAAAAACAAGAAAACGTTTTCGTGCGTTGGTAAAAAGCCATCTTGGCGATATTAGTCGTGCTCTTCTTGAAGGCGATAAACGCACTGCATTTTTAGAATTTCTTAAACAGAGTGATGAAAGAAAAGGAATTTATGCATTATATAATAGTAAAGGGAAAATATATTATGCTGGTAAAGCATCTGATCTTGCGAAGCGTCTTAATGATCATCTCAAAGATAAGCATTCTAATGATTGGGATAAGATGACTTTATTTTTTCTAGCTAAATCAGCAAATATTGCAGAGTTGGAAGGTTTGCTCGTTGCAGGTGCTCATCCAGAAGGAAATATGCAGAAGCCCAAAATAGGGAAAGATATGCGTCAATCCCTACGTACATTTTTAAAGAAAGATGCTATGCGTCAAATTGATTCTATGGTTTTGCCCAATAAACCGCTTAAAGATAAACTCAGCAACCGAATCACGCCCAAACAACTTAAAAAAATCGGTCAGATAAAAATTGCTGATATTCTAGGTATTACTCAAGGTCGTGTCAGCCAAATAATAAATTTGGACAAAAAAGGTTATAAAATATTAATTAAGTACATATGGGAGGGTGGGCATAGAGATAAAATTTTGCAATTGATTTCTAAATTCAGAACAACAAAATAACTTTACGTTGACTATTTTTTTCATCGGACCGTAGCCGTAGAATAACTAGACGTTTTTCGTTTCAATCGGGAAAGTGTCTGTTGGTTGAGCTTAAAGGTATATTCATGGAGATATATGATTACAATTGAAGTCGATAAGAAGACCTGCTTCGGTGAT
>CAZSJF010000347.1:0-3222 GCA_964606705.1 uncultured Bacteroidales bacterium | reverse complement strand
TAAGGTCGCCTATTGCATTCATGGGGAGATATAGAGAAATTTTTTCAGGCAAAATATATGCTGCAATAGGCTCTACAAAAAAGCTATAAACAAACAACAATACTATTGCAAGGCCCGTCCGTTTTGCTATAACACCCATTAAAAATGCAAACATCAGATAAGAAAAAGTCTGTATAAAAAAACCCCATACAAAATCTATTTTTTTAAAAATCTGACATACATCAGGAGAATTCTGTATACCGAGACTCAAGCCTATTAAAAATATAAATAATGTAACAAAAGCACTGAGCACGAGCAGAAAAAGAACTTTACCAAAAATAAAATCCGTACGGCTCAAGCCGTTTACTATGCTGAGTCTTATGGTTCTGTATGTATATTCATTTGTTACAAGTATTATAACAACAAAAGCAAGCAGCAATCTGAACTTGCTTGCAATAAACGCGATGTTATGCCATACATCAGGGAAATAATACATGGTTTGTACAATCCTGCTCGACAATTTAACCCCGCTTATTGTGATGTTTTCAAGGAAAGCTTTTGAATTACATATAATAAGGCATAAGAATAGAAGATACAGCCCCATGATTATCCAGAATGTGGGATAATACAGTATTTTTCTGAGTTCTATTTTAAGAAGCCTTCTCATTTATCTTTATCAGGATTTAAAATTTCAAGAAACTGTTTTTCAAGGGTTTTGTGTATAACCGACAAATGCGACAATGCAATCCCCTTTTCAAAGCAGTACCTGTTTAATGCAGTGCTGTCAAAGCAATCACTGAAAGAAACGACAAACCTATCGTCAACTTTTTTTACCTCTTTTATTCCCGGATATGATTGCAGTGCCATATAAAGTTTTTCCGTATCAGGGGAAGATATCTCTATTGAATGCTGCATATTCAGAACATCTTTAACTTTCCCTGAAAACATTTTTTTCCCCGCATTAATAACGACAACGTCTGTACATACCTTCTGAACCTCATCCAGCAGATGGCTTGCAAGAATGACCGTAGTGCCTTCTGCCGACATTTTCCTGATAATATTTCTGATATCGGCAATTCCCTGCGGGTCAAGGCCATTGGTAGGCTCATCAAATATCAGCACCTTTGGATCATTAAGAAGAGCGGCCGCTATTACATATCTTTGCTTCATGCCATAGGAATAATTCTTTAATGTATGATTCCTTCGCTCATAAATTTCCGTTATTCTCAATACATTTTCAATATTTTTATTTGAAACCCCTTTAATATCAGCAATAATTTTAAGATTGTTAACGGCAGACAGATAGGGATAAAATAACGGGCTGTCAAGGACAACACCTAATTTTTTCCTGCTTTCTTTTGACGGAAGGTGGCCGAACCAGAAATATTCTCCGCTGTCATGATCTACGAGGTCAAGAATAATTTTTAGTGTTGTAGTTTTACCGCTGCCATTAGGGCCGAGAATACCGAATATGCTGCCCTGTTCAACTTCCAGGGATAAACCGTCAACAGCCCTGAGAGAGCCATTTTTTTTAAAATATTTCGTATTGATAAATCTACAGCCATCTGAAAAGACACTATTTTCTTTTTTCGTTATTATTAAACGAAAAACAGGCACCTAAGGTTATAAAAATAACCTTATTATAGTTCGGATTAATAGATTTGCACATTTTGGCGCTTCGACACTTCGACCACGCCTGCCAAAGTGCTTTGTACGGCGGGCAGACTCCGCTCAGTGTCCCTTCGCTCAAAAATAAAAAAGCCCTCACGGCATTCCGCAAGGGCTTCTATATAAAAATGTTTATCTTATTGTTTTGTAAAAGTATAAGTCTTATTTATATTATTTACATCACCATCATCAGTCTCTTCAGAAACATATTTTAAAATCAATTCTTTAGATTTCAACTCATCTATATAATATAAGTTACTTGAAAAATAATTCATATTAGATATGACTAAATATAAAAAAGCTTTATCTTTATCTGAATCGACCCATTGCCATGTGCCTTTTCCTGTCACTGTGACAGCAGTACCACCGTCTGGCGTACAGGTTTCACTATAATCAACAACTCCATCTTCTGATATAGTCATTTCAAAAGTACCTGTTGATTTTGTAGTTGAAGTGCCAGGTGTTGTAGATGTTGTATATGTTGCACCATCAAAAGAACATGTTGTTGTATATAATGTAGCTCCAATAGTAGTTGCAACAGTTCCCTCAACTTTTGTCAGTTTCCATTTGGCAGTAATTCTCGCATCACGCGATTTTATTGTTATAAACGGGTCATTAGCACCCTTTTTACATCCGTTAATGAACGGAAAAATCACTAAAGCAGCAATAGCCACTAATAACAGACTTTTAACTTTTTTCATAGTTGTTTTTTTTGGTTAATAATTTTTTATCGGATTAATTTTTTCAAAAATTCATGGCAAAATTAATACTAAAATTTTGATATACAAGCAATTTGTAATTTTTACGGCAATAAAAAAGCCCTTGTGAGATTCACAAGGGCTTATATTATAGAATTATACTATTCTAGAAATGGAAGAACATATAAATTGCAGCGCCCATATTATCTGTGTCTATATTGAAAACACCGCATTTACCTACTTTTGTATCAACTTTTTTAACAACAGAACCAACAGCATCCCATGATTCATTAGTTGTTAAACCTTCGCCTGTGTTTGCAATGCCAACACCCCAGCCGAATTCTCCACCCATAGAGAATTTAGGAGCAAAGAAATATTCAACACCAATAAAACCTCTTGCTGTAATACCCAGAGTTGAACCATTTTTAACTTCTATATCTCTGGCAGCTTGTCCTGAACAAGCACCTGTAGAGAAATTAGTAGTTGTGGTAGGAGTCATGTTAGTTGCAGTATAAGCATTACCGAAAGTATATTCAGTTTTATTACCGCCTGTCATACTGAAAATAAATTCACCACCATAAAAACCCTGTACTCTTCCTGCACCTTTTCTTTTTTCCAAACCTGCACCAATTACAAAATTAGTTGATGAGATTTTCTGAACATCTTCTTTTGTTGCAGTTGAAAGTGGATCTGCAAGAACTGCTACATCATCCGGAACATAATTTTTATTTGACATTGAGCCTTTACCAATTCTAACCTTTAAACGATAAGCAGTATTTGCGTCAACAAAATACTTACCATAAATAGTGTTTCCTGAAGTAAAGTCAAAAGTTGGAGCAGGGTTAGCAGCACAAACACACCAAACACACCCAACACA
>CAZSJF010000346.1:0-3232 GCA_964606705.1 uncultured Bacteroidales bacterium | reverse complement strand
TGTGTTGGGTGTGTTTGGGTTGGTGTGTGAGGATAGGAAATAAATTTATCTATGCCGGCGTCGGATATGGAGGCTCATGTTTCCCTAAAGATATTAAAGCCCTGATAAAAACAGGAAATGAATATAAATATGAATTAAAGGTCTTGAAAGCTGTTGACTCTGTTAATGAAAATCAGAAATCTGTTCTGTTTAATAAAGCAGTTAAACATTTTAATAATAATCTGAAAGATAAAAAAGTTGCAATATGGGGATTGTCTTTCAAGCCGCAGACTGATGACGTAAGGGAAGCCCCTTCACTGGTGCTGATTGACAAATTTGTAAATGCAGGCGCTAAGGTTGTAGCATATGACCCTGTTGCAATGAATGAATGTAAACGAAGAACAGGAAATAAAATAGAATATTCTAAAAACCAGTATGATGCCATTGCTGATGCTGACTGCCTGCTGGTTGTTACCGAGTGGACTGAATTCAGGATTCCTGATATGGATAAAATGAAGAAACTGATGAAAAGCCCTGTTATCTTTGATGGACGCAATATTTATGATAAAGATGAAATGAAAAATAACGGATTCATATATTATTGTATAGGTATAAATACAAAAAACTGATCAGATGAGGAAAAAAATATTAGTAACGGGTGGTGCGGGTTTTATAGGTTCGCACCTTTGTGAAAAGCTTCTTGATAAAGGTAATGATGTAACCTGCATAGATAATTATTTTACAGGGCAGAAGCAGAATATTGTCCACCTGTTGAAAAATCCGTATTTTGAGTTGATCAGGCATGATGTAACTATCCCTTATTTTATAGAGGTTGATGAGATTTATAACCTTGCGTGCCCTGCTTCACCCATACATTACCAGTACAATCCCATAAAAACGATAAAAACATCAGTGATGGGTGCCATAAACATGCTTGGGCTTGCAAAAAGGATAAAGGCTAAGATACTTCAGGCATCTACAAGTGAGGTGTATGGTGACCCTAAAATCCATCCGCAGACAGAGGATTACTGGGGAAATGTCAACCCTATAGGAGAGAGGGCTTGTTATGACGAAGGAAAAAGGTGTGCAGAGTCTTTATTTATAAATTACTTCAGGCAGAATGATGTGCAGATTAAAATACTGAGAATATTCAACACTTTTGGCCCGCGTATGCACCCGAATGACGGCAGGGTCGTTTCCAATTTTATTGTTCAGGCTCTGAAAGGCGGGGATATTACTATTTATGGCAATGGCCGCCAGACAAGAAGTTTCTGTTATATAGACGACATGGTCGAAGGAATGATAAAGTTCATGAATTCTGATAAAAAATTTACAGGGCCTGTTAATATGGGTAATCCTGTTGAATTTACGATAAAGGAACTTGCGGAAATCGTAATAAAAATGACCGGTTCAAAATCAAAGATCAAATACATGCCTTTGCCTGCCGATGACCCTATGCAGCGTAAACCGGATATATCCCTTGCAAAACAAAAACTGAAATGGGAACCAAAAGTGCCTTTGGAAAAAGGATTGATAAAAACTATTGAATACTTTAAAACTATCATAAAATAATGTAAATATCAAAATGTAAAATGCAAAAAGTAAAATTACAAATAAAAATGCAAAATGTTTTTTTCTGCTTTTTAAGTAGCACTTTATATATTTTTCAAGCATTTTACGTTATTTAATTTTTTATAATTTTAAAATTTAATATATCATTTTACATTTTAATTTTTGATTTTTGCATTTGTAAATTATTAATGAACCATTGATATTAATTTATGATAAATATACTGGTTACCGGAAGCAAAGGACAGCTTGGAAATGAAATTCAGCAGCTGAAGGATAAATACAGCGGATATAATTTTATATTTACAGACATAGAAGAGCTTGATATTACCAATAAGCAGGCTGTTGAACAGTTTTTTATAAATAAAAACATAAATTATGCTGTTAACTGTGCAGCATATACAGCTGTTGATAAAGCAGAGTCAGAACCAGAACTTGCTTCTCTGATCAATGGAAAAGCCGTGAAAAACCTGGCTGAAGTTTGCAGAAAATATAATACTTTTTTAATTCATATTTCAACGGATTACGTTTTTGACGGCAATAATGATAAACCATATATTGAAACCGATAAACCCAATCCTGCTTCTGTTTATGGAAAGACAAAGCTTAACGGTGAACTGGAAATACTTTCTTTGAAAAAAAATGCAATAATAATAAGGACATCATGGCTGTATTCTTCTTTTGGTAATAATTTTGTAAAAACAGTCTTAAGGCTTGGCAAAGAAAAACCTCAGTTGAATATGGTATCTGACCAGACAGGAACACCGACTTACGCAAGAGATTTAGCAAAGGCAATTTTAGACATTATTCCAAATCTTAAATTAAATAAAGATGTGGAAATTTATCATTTTTCGGATGAAGGAATTACTAACTGGTATGAATTTGCTAAGGAAATAATAGAGTTATCCGGATTGAAATGTGAAATTTTACCTATTGAAACGAAGGATTATCCCACCGCTGCTAAAAGGCCATTATACAGTGCTTTTAATAAAAATAAAATCAAAAGTCATTTTAACATAGAAATTTCCCATTGGAAAGACAGTTTAAAAGAATGTATCCGTATAATCAATGGATAGAATTAAATAAAATTATAACACAGATAAAAATTATAAAAAATGCCTAAAATATTAATAATAGATGATGAACAAAGCATTCGCGATACTTTACGTGAGGTTCTGGAATATGAAAAATATGAAGTTCACGACGCTCAGGATGGCATTAAGGGTGTGGAAATGGTAAAGAAACAGGAATATGATGTTATACTTTGTGATATTAAAATGCCTAAAATGGACGGAATAGAAGTCCTTGAAAATATTTTAAAAACAACTGACACGCCTGTTATTATGATATCAGGGCACGGGAATATAGATACTGCAGTTGAATCCATAAAAAAAGGAGCGTATGATTATATCTCGAAGCCTCTTGACCTGAACAGGGTACTTATCACTATCCGCAATGCAATGGATAAATCCAGCCTTATAACTGAAACAAAAGTGCTTAGGAATAAGATAAGCAGGAAATATGAGATGATAGGCGAGTCGCCTGCTATGAAACATATAAAAGAACTTATTGATAAAGTTGCTGTTACTGATGCAAGAGTGTTAATAACCGGAGGGAATGGCACAGGCAAGGAACTTGTTGCACGCTGGCTGCACGAAAAAACCACCCAAACACACCCAACACA
>CAZSJF010000345.1:0-3310 GCA_964606705.1 uncultured Bacteroidales bacterium | reverse complement strand
GTTACAAAAAGTTACAGGTAAGAAATAAAATCTTTTAGCTAAATCTTAATTTATTAATATTCACGCCTTTAACTGCAATATTATAAAATAAATATCAACAAATAAATTAAATTTAACTGATAACTTCTATTATTTTATCCCAACAGGATTTTGTACAACAGGAAGTTTTTTTGTAACAGTTCTTTTTTCTTTCTGAATATCCAATTCTTCAAACAGCATGACATCAGGAACTATAAATGAAGCAGGCATGCCATACAAATATCCCCATGCGTTATAACTATCTTCCTTACCGGTTATCATTGTATTATAAACAAATTGTTTGTCAGATACCCCTAAAATCCTCTTAAATGCTTTTACTGATAATCCGCTTATTTCTATACCCCTTACCAGCTCTTCCTTACCATCTGAAACATTAACTTTATATACTAATAAAGATTTTGAAAGCTTGTCTTTATTTTCCGTATCACTTCCTCTGCTATAATAATAGGAATTGTCATCATCTTTTACGACTCCTGCATTCGTATTTTCCATTTTTCTGACGATAAAAGCATATTCATAGTTATTTTCTTTTGCTGTCTGCAAAAGTTTATTTTTCAAAACCTCCTTTGAGATACCATTTTTTGCGGATAAATTAATAACGCCAGGGCCTATTACACTTGACAAACTACCACCATAATCAAAAAAACAAATCTCATGTCCATTTGATTTCTGCGTTTTAAGAGTAGGTATTCTATCGCTTAATAAATTCTTTAATATACCATTTTCAACAAGTATCAAATTTTCGGGAGGCTTGACTCCTTCTGCATCGACACTGTAACTGCCTATAAGATTAACACCATTAAATGATTTCATTGAAGGGGTCGACTGTATTGTTAAATCTCCGGATATTATTTTCTTATCAAACATAATTTCCAGTGCATTATCAATAACAGAATATCCTGCATAGCGGGATAAATTCTGATTTGCAAGTATCGGCTTTCTGTTTGCTATAAGGCTGGTAGGATTAGAAAAAAACTTCTGCGAAACAATTTCCGCCACTGCCTCTCCTTCAAACAAAACAGGGCCGGAATAAAAATCATTATACACAGGGGCATTCCTGACAGCAACAAGCATGTCAGCCATTTCTTTCACCTCTTTTTTTAATTTATCCATTGGCGGAAGTTCATCCGGTGTCAAAGCATAATGAACAACATAATTAAAAAGCGGCTCACCGTCTACTGCCTGTGTGTTGGCTGTAACTCTCACTGCTGCAATTGTTACAGGATATTTTATTTTTGTCTGCTCGGAATTCAGAAAATAAACATCTGCCTGATACAAATAGACAGAAGTGCCTGAAGAAAAAATTTCATTATAATCTTTAAAAATCAGCGATAATTCTGCAGCTACATTTTCCCAGTATTTTTTGTCAAACTCAAAAGATTTTGACGGTAATATCATTTCAGTTTTTTGCTCTCTTGTATAATCAGGTAAAGCAAGTTCTTCAGGAGGCAGATTCTGCTGTTTTATTGCCGACATTTTTGCTTCATAGACAGAAACAGCATTTTTGTATTTACTGTCTGTTGATTCCCACAGGGCGTGCCGTATGCCTCTGTAATCATTATCCAAAACAACTTTGTTGTCGCCATCCCATGACCATATAGTATTCTGGTCCATATAATTCTCACTGGTTCTGTTGTAATCTCCAACTAATATGGTATTTTTAAAAGTTCTGCATGGTGTAATCTTCGATTCTATTATTGAACCTAAAGATGCATTCACAAATAACATTTTCAAATCAGTAATAGTGTATCCGATATAAAAAGGATTTTTAAGTCCTTCTATTTTAAGGCTGTCTATATTTCTTTTTAACTCATCACTCATAGCCTTAAAAATGATATCTTCGGCTTTATCCTGAGAAAAAGAAACTTTTGAAACAACTAATAAAACAATTGTTATTGTCCAGAATATTCTTTTTAATGTTTTCATATATTTATTATTTAAAATTTATACCCTAAAAAACTCGAAACTCGAAACCTGTCTGCCTGAAAGGCAGGCTTATAATTTGATACTTAATTTATGGCCTTGGCAATAATGGAAGCTTATCCTGTTCTTTATATTTTTTCTGTGTTTCCATTAATTTGACAAAAACCGCAGGTGTAGCTGATGAAACAGGAACTCCGCCTGATTCAGCACCGCATGTTCCGTTAAATATATCGTATGTATCCCCTGCTGCTTCAATCTGAGAAAAAATAGCAAGAGGAGTGCCGACCAGGTCAACGCCCCTGACTAGCTCATCAGGCCTGCCGTCAACATAAATTCTGTAAACCTCAAGAGGCAGAATATTAAAAGCATTCGGTATAACCCTGCCTGTCATCGTAAAACCTCCTTCAACTGTAGCAAAATAATAGCCATATTCCTTACCCTGCTTTTTTGCTTCATCTCTCAACATTTTTCTTAATTGCTCCATTGTATATGGTTTTGACGTTTCAACAATAAGATTTGACTGGCGGGTTACAGGCTGATAAGCAGAGGCAGCCCTTCCATGACCGTTTGATAAAGGGAAGCTGTCAATCGGTGTTCTTGACATAAGGAATCCCTTTAAAATACCTCTATCAATTACCGTAACTTTTCTCCCTTTAATACCCTGATCATCATAAATGTAATATCCGTTCAGATCAAAACCTTTATAATTCTTTATTGTCGGGTCAAAATATACTGTTAAATCACTGCAAAGAACTTTTTGCCCTACTTTCTTTTTAAAAGTCTGTGCATCATCTTCACTTTTCAAACTCGAGCCTTCTGCTCTGTGCCCAAATATTTCATGAAAAAACACTCCCGTTGCACTTGCAGATATAATTACAGGTCCTGTATATGAATCAACAACAGGAGCAATTCTTAATTCATTCAGTTTTTTTACCATATTTTTAACATCAGCCATTACTTGTTCATCAGCCGGTAAATTTTCAATTTTATAAACATAATAATCTTTATATAACGGTAATACCATTCCGTCGTCAGCCTGTGTAGTTCCCCGTATAACCAATCTTACTGAAAAAATATTCTGAGCTATCTTACTGCCTTCAGATGAAACAAAGTATTTACGGTTAACTTTGAATTCAATGCTTACGTTTCCTTCCTTAATATATTTGCTTTCCAGAAATATCTTTGAGTATTTCCTTACCTTTTCTTCCCATGCCGGAATATCTATATTAAAATTATCAATATTAACAGGTGCTTCATAATATGATTCTGCTTTTTCAATCGAAAAATCAGGAGCTTTATCCTCATTGGCAACTTTAACAGCAACATTGGCTTTGACGTTTTCAAACCT
>CAZSJF010000344.1:0-3331 GCA_964606705.1 uncultured Bacteroidales bacterium | reverse complement strand
GAATGAAAAATTGCAAAAGAAATATAAAGATGATAAAGATAATATACGTTCTTTTAAAAGAACAAATGATGATATAAAAAATAGAAGTATATACTTAGCATATAAGGATTCAATTAACAAATTAGAAGAAGAAATGCCTAATATTAATTATTCCGATAATAATGATTTTGCCTTCTTAGAAAAAATTTATGAAAAAAGTATTAAAGAGAGAAATAAGCTTGTAGAAAAAATAAACAACATTATTCAAAATAAAAAGAACAATAATTTTGTTCTTAAGTTATGTTATAAAAAGAATAAGAATAATAAAACATTATCAATAAATAATAGTTATATAAGTATATATAAAATAATTACTGAAATAAAAAATTATATAAGTAATAATATTAATAAATCTATAATTGTTAAAGAAAATATGACTTTTAATATAGCTACTGCTATTAATAATTTGGTTATAAATTATAGTTTAGGAAAGGAATCCAAAGATGCTCTTATAGGTTTTGTTTTAGCTCAATTAGGATTATTTAAAACAAATATACAGTTTTCTAAAACTACTACAAGTGATAATTTAAGTTATAAAAAATATTTAGCAAAACGAGTAAGACAAATACTTAATAAAAAAGTTTCTTAGTTTCATTTACAACTTGAGTGTTTTCAATAATTTCATTTGGCATGAGGCTTGTGTTTTATTAGTATAATTGAATTACAAAAGTTATCTAAAAACATAAGATAATATAACTTAATAATATGATAATAGATTTATTAAAGATGGGTAGTGATAGTATCGGGAAAGTATTTGGTGCCAACGTGGTGCCATGCAAGATACTTCTGGAAATAGAAAAGCCCTTGTGTGGTAAGGGCTTTAATACTGAAGGTTGTACCCGGGGCGGGAGTTGAACCCGCACGACCGCAATGGTCACAGGATTTTAAGTCCTGCGTGTCTACCAGTTCCACCACCTGGGCAGTAAAATGATCAACCACTATTCAAAAAAATAACCTCAGAACTCGTTCAGACCTTTCGTTTAACTTCTCTGAGGTCACAATAAATCATCAAACAATTGAGCGGAAAACGGGACTCGAACCCGCGACCCTGACCTTGGCAAGGTCATGCTCTAGCCAACTGAGCTATTTCCGCGATAATACCGAAACCAAAAATTTTCGGGAATACAAATATACAAAAATTTTATTTTAATCCATAAAATTTAATGATACAAAAGTTTATATGTGCAGAGTGGGAATATGCTGATACTATATAGTTTGTTTGTAAATTTTCTTTTCACCAGTTAAAAAATATGCCATTATAAAATCTTATCATATCTTTGATGTGCTGATTTTGTCTGTGTTTATAAAAAATCAGGACTGATTTATGAAAAAATGGATATTTTCATTAATGTGTGTGCTGTCAATATCAATATACACTCTAAACAGCACTAATTTATCTGAAAGCGGATTTATAGAAAACAAAGGCCAGATTGCCGATCAGAATAAGAATCCGAGAAATGATGTGCTGTTCATGTACCACAATCAGAACATGAAGGTTTATCTGAAAAACAACAGTTTCAGCTATGAACTGTATTCTGTTGATACTTCTTTAAAATCCGTTTCATCTCACCGTATAGATGTTGACCTCGTTGGCTGTAATGAAAATCCTGAAATAATCAGTGAAAACAAAAGCACAGATTACAATAATTATTATTTATCATACCTGTGTAATAAAACTGTTGTTGCTTATAAGTATGGCAAAATAACATATAAAAATATTTACCCGTACATCGACCTCGTATTTTATGCTAAAAGTCAAAACGGGCAGAAAACGGTCAAGTATGATTTTATTATTAAGCCGGGCGGTAATATTTCAGATATAAAATTATCATATAAAGGAGCAACCGGCTTATTCCTGGACCGTGCCGGTAAAATTAATATTATCACCACCCAGGGCAACATTACTGAAAACATCCCTCTCTGCTACGAAAAGTCATCGGATAAGAACAGGCAGATTGACGCCAGATACAGGCTTGACGGGAATATCATATCATTTTATCTGAAAAAATATGATACTGCAAAAGAATTGGTTATAGATCCCGTTGTAAGGAGCTGGGGGACATATTATGCTGATGTGGAAGACGATAACGGGTGGGATGTTTTTGTTGACAACGCACAGAATGTTATTGTGGTCGGCGCTACCGGAAGCTCTGTCAATATTGCTACCAGCGGAACATACCAGCAAACTTTCGGAGGAGCTATTTATGACGCTTTTGTCGTTAAGTTCAACAGTGCCGGCGTAAGACAATGGGGAACATATTACGGCGGTGCCGGTGATGAACTGGGCCTTAGACTGGATGTTGACGATTCCGGAAATATATACTTCACCGGATATACAAACAGTGATGACAATATTGCTTTATCAGGATACCAGATGGCACACGGAGGAGGTAATGACGCTTTTATTGCCAAACTCAGTTCTTCCGGAAACCTGTTGTGGGGAACATATTACGGCGGCGCTGATGATGACTTCGGGCAAACGGTCTCCGTGAACAGCAACGGAGATGTTTTTGTCACAGGATATACCAGCACTGCAACAGGGCTCGCTACCATGGGCGCCTATCAGACCAGCAACAACGGCCTTGCCGATGCTTTTATCGTTAAGTTTAATACATCAGGAGCCCGCCAGTGGGCTACATATTACGGCGGCCCCAGTAATGATGCAACTTATGGCATTGACCTGTCTGATAATGGAGATATATATGTTTGCGGAAAAACAACAAGTTCTTCGGATATTGCTACACCCGGAGCACACCAGGATGTTTTCAGCGGAAGCTTTGATGTTTTTCTTTTAAAATTAAATAGCTCGGGGACTCCGTTATGGTGTACATACTACGGCGGCACCGGTTCGGATATTGGTAACGGCCTAGCCGTCGATACATGGAATAACGTTTATATCACAGGTTCTACCATGAGCACTACCGGCATTTCTACTCCGGGATGTTATCAGTCTGTTTTCGGAGGAGGAGGAATGGCTTCAGATATTTTTCTCGCAAAATTTAACAGTGCCGGCGTAATGCAATGGGGAACATACTATGGCAGTAACGATTCTGATACTGGACTGGATATTGACATCAAGGGGTCTGATAATGTCTTTGTTTTCGGTTATGCAAGAAGCACAAATATTGCAACAGCTAATGCCTATCAGTCAACCCATGGAGGAGGGATAGCAGACTCTTTCATAGCAAAATTCAAAGCGGATGGCACTATATCGTGGGGAACATATAGTGCCATCCGCTTTGAATTTTGCTATGAAAGAGTCTGCACACCCCCCACCAAACACACCCAACAC
>CAZSJF010000343.1:0-3343 GCA_964606705.1 uncultured Bacteroidales bacterium | reverse complement strand
TGTGTTGGGTGTGTTTGGGTTTTTTTTTCAGCATTATCAGGGGTTTCTTTATTGCCCTTGGCAGGTCTATGTCTTCATAAGACAGGCTGTAATCCGCAACTGCTATGGGTTTGACAAAGTTAACAAGCACGTCGCTGAATCCGTTTGATGCGTCACGCGGCAGTTCGCTTGGAAGTATATCCACTGCCATATCAAGAAGCCCTTCGCCTTCATGTCCGCTTGTAACCGTTTCCGTAGAAGGATTGTAAACATACAGAGGGTCTTCTATATGGCTTGGTTTTACTGTACATTCAACAGAGCCGTCAATATCACATGAGATGTCACCTACCACGTTCAGCTTGGGCCTTCCTTTGCTGTAAAGCTTTTTCAGAAATTCTTTTGTCATCAGTTTAGGATAGCGGCTGTCCCAGTACATACAGTTGATGAGCATAGACAAATGCGGGACATATTTTTCGAATACACTTTTATATTTATGCGGATTTGCATAATAATCATGAAGGTCAAATTCATGCTTCGAGTCAATAGGGTCAACAAGGTGTTCTTCTTTGAAAATTATCTTATATAAAATATTATCAGGAAGTTTTTTCCTGTTTTTCAGAGAAAGCAGTTTTTCAGGGGTTATTTCCTTGACAGGCACGAGCCCTGCTATTTCCTGTGCTCCCTGCGAAACATTCCCATAGCCTGTGAATCCGATAGTGAAAGGCCTGAGGTCATTAGGACAGCCGTTTTCCGCAATAAGTTGTCCGATAGCGGAGATGTCTTCTTTGGCTTCGGCAAGAGAATCGTATTTGCAGGCTTGTTTCATCTTCAAGAACTTAGACTCATAGCCGTAATATTTTAACCGTAAACCCAATGCCCAGAAAGAGTTTATCATTCCTGCCAGTCCGGCATATTTGCCGAAAAATATCAACCGTTTATTCTGTTCGTCAACAACTCTTTCATAGTCAATAAGGCTGCATTTCAATTCCATCATCCTTTTAAGCATGGGCATGTTATGGCTCTGTCCCTTGATAACATGAGAGAAGAAAACATAGGTTTTTTCGGGTTCGAAAAATTTCTCGGATATTTCCTTTATGCCGAAAATTATATGGCACTTCTTTAAATTATCTTCAACAGAGGCGCCTGCTTTTATGAATTCCTCATCTTTAAAAACCCTTTTTGAAGAGTGTTCTACAATAAAATCAAGCCCCTGTTCATTCACCAGTTTGCGGACATGCTTAGGAATCAGAGGAGCACGCCTTTCCATAAGATATTTGTCCTCATGCCTTATGCCGATACAGTTGCTCATATGATATATTTGGTATTGAAAGCGTAAATATACCAAAAAATCGGCTTTTAAAAATTTTAATAAGGTTTAAAAATAATATTATCAGAAGATGCTTTTATTTCCCGCAGATTACGCAGATTATCGCAGATAGAAAAATAATAAAAAGTTTTTTAATAAAATAACCTATAACTTATTTCTCTGATTTGAAAAATACAGGCTTGACAGTGAGCATCACATAAGCCCAGTTGGCAAAGGTGCTTTTTCCTATGAATCCCTGCTGAAGCATTTCCAGGGATGCTGTCGGCAGCATTACACAATATCCAAGCTGAAGGTTTATTTCCTTATTGAAATTATAATTATAGACCATATCAATTTCTGAACCGAGTTGTTTGTTGAGCGCTTTAAAGTCTGTGCCTGTATAAGCGGGGTCCTCTATATTATTTTGCAGTGAAAACAGGTGATAGTCGGCGTTTATATCGTGCCTGTCATTTATTTTATATGACAATTTGCCGTATAGATCAACCAGTCCGCCGTTTGTGTATGTGTCCATAATATCTATGTGTCCGTAAAAACCGTGTTTTGCACCGTAAAGCATATCGAAAAGATGCTCCTTGTTACCGGAAGATGAAGCATCGTTGCCGGAAATATAATTAGTGCCGGCTCCGGCAGTTAATTTGTTTATCGTATATGAACCGTCAAGAGAGAAGAAATAAGCATTCACATCCTTTCCAGTTTTTGTTTTTCCGTTCTGAAGGTATCCTGAACCCCATAATCTCATTTTGTCTTTTTCGTAGAAAAGATATGCGCCATAAGTCGCTTTCAGATAAATGGTTTCGGTGTTTAATACCTGATAACCTGAAGCAATTCCGATTAAAGATGCATTGATATGTTTGCCGAAATTTCTTTTAAGATGAATGAAATCCAGTGTTTTCATTTTGTCGGGTGTATAAATATTGCCGAAATAATATTCATCAGTATTGGCAATGTTTTTTTCGCAGTTGTTTAATGAAAAGCCTGCATCAATCTGATATTTTTCATTTGAAAATTTGTATAACAATGCATCATAAAAAACACTGTACTGGTTCCAGTTGTTGAGAGCCAGCAGGCGTTCATCATCATATTTAAAAATCTGCTTTCCGACTTTTATTGAAGATTTTGTGTTAAGTGTGTCTTTTAATAAAATTTCAACCCATGCCTCGTTTACATCAAGGCTTGCATTATCGCCATATACACCTGTTGATTTGTAAAGGGTTTCGTTGCCCCATATTCTTACATCCTGGACGGAAAAGCCGACATTGTATTTCTTACTTTTATATTCAAGCATTATCCTGCTTCTCTGGCTGATCAGTATAGCAGCGGTGCTTTTCAGTGAGTCGTCAGGCAGTTCTTTATAACCATGCCTGTATTCGCCTCTTGGCCGGAATTCTCCTTTTACGGTTAACTGTGCATCAGCATTAAATATTACAACTGCTGATAAAAATGCTGCCAGCCCTGTTCTTTTAAATTTTTTTGTATTCATAATTCGGTTTCGTTAATGTTTTTCAAAATAAGCAATTATTTTTATTTATTCATTTAACTGAATGTTAACTTTACGTTAAGTTTATGTTAATTGAATTTCTGTTGGATTTATTATTCTTTGTTACAAAATAACTTAATCATTAATATATTTAACCCCTTCAGGGTTATTTTTGTGATTCTTTTATCTTTCAGGTGGTTTCACCACCTGTTATTTATATTTAAGTCCTTCGGACTTATTCAACTTATTTCGTTGCTATGCCTTTATTTAAACTTTAATTAAAAACACCTTTGATATATGCTTTGGTTTTTTCCTGTTTAGGGTTTTCAAATATTTCTTCAACAGTGCCATGTTCAATCACTTCTCCCATATACATGAAAATGATATAATCTGCTATTCTCTTTGCCTGCCTCAGAATATGTGTTACCATGACAACCGTGTACTGGTTTTTAAGTTCGATGAATTTCTGTTCGATAGTCTGGCTTGATATAGGGCAGCAGCAAAGATTATGCCTCTTGCAAGGCATAATCGTTGCTGCGGGCCTATATCAAGCCTGTCTA
>CAZSJF010000342.1:0-3350 GCA_964606705.1 uncultured Bacteroidales bacterium | reverse complement strand
GAGTCTTTGTCTTTAGAGCAGAAAGAAATCGACCTTATCCTGAAAGCCCTTAAAAAACACAGGAACAGGCGCAAAAATGCAGCAAAAGACCTGGGTATTTCTGAAAGGACTTTGTACAGGAAGATCAAGGAGTATGATATAAAATAGTCAGCCGTTATACCTTGATTATTTTTAATATACTGACATCAATTATTTATTTGCTCCAAATCTGATTTTAACTTCTTCAAATGGATTTTGATTATTTCCCATACTTCGTATTCATCAATTCCAAAATAATCATGTGCAACTATATTTCTGAAAGCATATATTTTATTCCATTCTATATTTTTATATTTTTCTTTCAATGACTCACTAAGTTTACCGGCACTTTCGCCTAATGAAATAAAATTCATCATTGCAGCATCATAACTTTTGTAATCATTCACAAACTGCCCGGCATTTTTTATATGCTCTGTGTATTCAAAAATCCTGTCTATCGACTGAAGCATTAGTTCTATTAATGCGATATCCTGTTCATGCATAAATAACATCTTTTAATATTATTTTTTTAAACACAGGTTTAATTGAACGTTCTCTGCAAATGTCTATTTTGCGATGAAAAGTTTGCTTTAATACTTCTCTCAGCTCCTGTTTTTTTTCAAAAATTTCAGTAGTATCAAGAGGCATCTCAATAATTACATCAATATCGCTGGAATCAGATTGTTCATCGCGGGCAAAAGAACCGAAAATACCAATTTTTATGATATTAAATCTGATTTTGAAAATTTCTTTATTCTCTCTTAAATATTTTATTATTTCCTGTCTTGTAAGCATAGTATTAATACCAATTTACACAAAGGTAATAAAAAATATCAAAAATCAGAATTTATAATCCCGTTTTTTTTACTACTCCACCACAATCTTCTCAACCCAAACCCCACTATCACCTGTCAGTTTCAACAGGTATATGCCTTTAGGAAATTCAGAAACATCAACATTTGTATTTTGATTTTTTATTTCTGTTGAAAGGAATAATCTGCCCTGCATGTCATAAATTTCTGCAACAAATCTTTTATTGTTTGTGTTTTGCAAAGCAATAGTTATGTTTTCATCAGCAGGATTCGGGAATATATCAAAGCCATTAAAATTATATTCATCAATACCTGCACAACTTAAATATACTGCTTTAGAATCTGCATTCTGACAATTGTTCAGATCAGAAACAACAACCCAGAAAATTGCCGTACCTGTTCCAATATCTGCAGAATCAATGGTTATTGTTTGTGTTGCAGCTCCGTTAGACCACAAATAGCTGTTAAACCCCGCACCTGCATCCAGTGTTACCGAATCTCCCGCGCATATTGCTGTGTCATTGCCCAAATCAACATTCAGCGGAGTAATTCCGAAATCAAATTTTACAAGAAACGCATCTATTTCGCCATTGAGAGAACTCTGAAAAGAACCCGGCGTAGCAACACCATCAACACTTTGTGAACAACCTGTAATATAAACATATCCGGCTTTATCAATTGCAATACAACCATCCTCTTCATAATTTTCTCCTCCGTAATATGTTCCGTAAAGCCTCTGTCCGGCAGTGTCAAATTCAGCAATAAATACATCATCCAGGATATTCAGGTCTTCCTGATATGCTCCGGGTGTTGAGATATTGGTTGGGCTGTCTGTAAATCCGTACAGATATGAATTTCCGCAGCCGTCAACAGCAATATCTATGCCGATGTCAGCATCTCCATCAGTTCCTGTACCTCCGTAATATGTTCCCCATGCTATATTTCCCGTTGAGTCAAATTTTGCAGAAAAGGCATCCCAAAATCCGCCTCCATAGCTTGTCTGATGTGCTCCAAGGGTTGCTATACCAGTTGTACTGTTTGTATATCCTGTAATATATACATTCTTGTTAAAATCAACAGTTATTTCTTCACCTTCTTCCATTTCGGGGCCTCCGTAATATGTTCCCCATAAAAAGTTCCCGTTATTATTAAATTTTGCTATATACACATCTTCCTGCCCACCTGCAAAACTTGTCTGGTAAGTACCTGCAGTTGCTATATTTGTTGTGCTGCTGGTAGCTCCTGTTAAATAAATGTCATCATCAATATCCAGACAAATTGCCCATCCGTATTCTCCCCCGCTGCCCCCGTAATAAGTACCCCATTGCCTTACTCCGCTTGTGTTGAATTTGGCAATAAAAGCCCCGGAAGAACCACCCATAGAAGTCTGATAGGCTCCCGGTGTTGCAATACCACTTGTACTATAAGTATAACCACATAAAAAAGCATTACCATTTCCGTCAACAACAATACCCTGGGCATAATCATATTGGCTTGTACCACCATAATAACTACTCCACTCCCTTAAACCGTTAGTATTGAATTTTGCAATCAGGGCATCCTGGATTCCGGATATACTGGACTTATGAGAGCCTGCTGTTGCTATATCTACGGTGCTTTTAGTGTACCCGCATACAAAAGAATTACCGTATCTGTCAATAGCCAGATCTGATCCATACTCATAATCGGGCCCGCCAAAATAAGTTCCCCATTGCCTTGCTCCGCTGCTGTCAAATTTTGCAATATAGATATCAGCCCATGCACCATCAGGCCCCGCATAATTACCCTGATACGTGCCCGATGTAGCTATAACATCGTAACTTGTTGTAATACCTGAGGAATATATATCTCCGTTATCGTCAGTACATAATTTTTTTCCCACATCCCATGCAGAACCGCCGTAATATGTGCCCCATAATAAAGCAGGGTCAATTATCAAAGATTCGGATCTATCGTATTTCGCTGCCTTAAACTGCAATATATTATCATGTAATTCAAATTCTACAGGCACTTTTATATTACTGCCTTCCAGATAGGACACAGGTATTGTTTCTTTCAGGATACCCTGTGAAGTTTGTATATTAACAATGCCGCCGTCAGAAATACTTATATTATCTGCTCCGTAATATGCCAGTTTTATATCGGAAATATCGCCGTCAGGGTGAATAATAAAATCATACTTGATCTTTTCCCCGCTTGTACTTTTATTAATGCCACCGGAATTTACAGTATAAAAAACAAGGTCTATTCCTTTATATATTTCTTTATAAGTGATTTTATTATAATGATGAACATTGGTAATTCCCTGTTCGGGCATACGCGCCAGATAGTAATTATCATAATCGCAAGATCTCCCTTCAGCAATAATCTGAGGAGATTTGCCGGCATTCAGCAGTTCGATATCTATACGGTGAGATTTAATTACAACAGATGATCTTGCATCATCTTTATTTTCACCACACCTTTCAACGGAATACAATTCATAGCTGAAACTGTTTGCTTTAACCTGGACTTTAAGTC
>CAZSJF010000341.1:0-3374 GCA_964606705.1 uncultured Bacteroidales bacterium | reverse complement strand
TGTGTTGGGTGTGTTTGGTTTTGTTTGGATGAATTTCTGTTCGATAGTCTGGCTTGATATAGGGTCCAGTGCAGAAGTGGGTTCATCAGCGAGGATGATTTCCGGGTCAACGGCTATGCCTCTTGCAAGGCATAATCTTTGCTGCTGCCCTATTGACAGGCGTGAAGCAGGTTCTTTCAGCCGGTCTTTCACTTCTTCCCATAGTCCGGTTTGTTTTAAATAATATTCTACTCTTTTGTCAAGGTATTTTTTTTTCTTTCTCCCGCTGATTCTTAACCCGTAAGCGACATTATCATAAATACTCATGGGCAGGGGATAAGGCCTTTGTGAAAGCAGTCCCATCCTCTTGCGGATATTTGTGATATCTTCTGCCTGCAGTATATTTTCATTATCAATTTCAATACTGCCACTGATTTTTGTATCAGGATACAGATCCATGAGGCGGTTAAGGCTCTTCATAAGGGTTGTCTTACCGCAGCCCGAAGGGCCTATGATTACCGTAATTTTTTTCTCAGGAATATCAACATTGATGTTTTTTAAAATATGCTGTTTACCTATATAAAGGTTGAGATTTTTTATACTTATTTTGGCTGTGTTTTGCATATTCAGAATTTTATTTTTGTTTTAATATATTTATTTGAAAACACTCTTGAGAGAATACTGATGACCAATATAATTACTATTAATACTACGGCAGAAGCATAAGCTCTGCCTTTAACTTCGTCAATGGGAGAGCTTAGCTGGAAAAATATGGACAGTGGCAATGTAGCTGCAGGCTGATTCAGTGATGTTGGTATATGGTCAGTATAACCCGTTGTGAAAAGAATAGATGCTGCGTCGCCTATTGCCCTGCCGAAAGACAACAGTATTGCGGTTATTATTCCAGGCATGCATTGTTTTATATAAACTTTATATGAGACTTCGGATTTCGTTGAACCAAGAGATAAGGATGATTCCATCAATCCTGCAGGTACTGTTTTGAGAACCTCATCAATAGCTCTTACCATGATAGGGATTATAAATATTGTAACAGTTATGATGCCTGCAAGCAGGGAAGTTCTTATCCCGAGATAAATCATTATTGTGAATCCGAAAGCACCGTAAACAATAGAAGGCACGCCCCACAGCAAATCAAGAAAGAACCGCACAGTATTTACTATTCTTTTTCTTCCGGAGATATACACATTAATATACATGGCAACCGGCAAACCGATAATAAATGACAGGAATGTAGCTCCTGCTGACAGGTATAATGATCCGATAATTGCATTTAATATGCCTCCTTCCTTTCCGAAATAGAACCCGCCTTTCGGGACCTGTGTTAGCATTTCAAAAGAAACATAGGGAAGGCCTTTATACAGGATGCTTATTATTATCAGAAGTAAAGTCAATACTATCACACTGGTGCAGGTAAACATCAATATCCTGAAAAAATTCTCTTCTGTTTTTAACAACTTCTGTTTCTTCATTATTCTATAATTTTTTTTCCAGCCTGATTATAACAATTCTTGATGCGAGGTTAAAAAGCAGTACAATTACAAAGAGTATCAGAGCTGCCAGCATCAGGGCAGAATCATACATTGGTATTGACAACATCTCACCGTAATTGTTGGCGATGAGTGCAGGCAGGGGATAACCGGCATCAAACACGCTGTGGGGTATTTTAGCTATATTCCCGACTACCATAAGTACAGCGATTGTTTCCCCGAAAGCCCTTGCCAGCCCTAATACAAGAGCAGACAAAATGCCGGGATATGCTTTTTTTACCATGACATATTTTATAGTCTGCCACTTTGTTGCACCAAGTGAAAGTGATGCTTCAGACAGTTCCTCCGGTATCATACGGAATACTTCAATAAGGATGTTTAGTATAAAAGGTATTATCATCACTGATAAAACTATTGCACCGGAAATAATGGTATATCCTGAAGTATGTATGCCGAAAGCAGGTGCTATATTATTTGAAATCAGGGGTACGATAATCAGTATTCCCCATACGCCATATACTACAGAAGGGATGCCTGCAAGAATATCTATCACAGGATGCATTATCCTGAGCACGTATTTTTTTGCGTATTGTGTAAGGTGTATGGCTGTGAGGAGACAGATGGGCCCGGATATGAGAATAGCAAGTATTGTCACCCATAATGAACCTGCAATAAAAGACAAGAAGCCGAATTTACCTTCGAGAGGCTGCCATTCTTTTAACAGCAGTAAATCCAGAATATTGTTTTTTTCAAATAACGGAATGGATTTTATGTATAATCCTGCCGCCAGTAACAATGGAAGTAACACTATCAGTATAAGGCATATCAGCATCCATGTGTTATGCAGAGTGTCTCTTAGGTATCTTCTTGCTTCAAATGAAATCACGGTGGTTCGGATGTTTTACAGTTTGCTTGATTCCGTTTTTATTTTGTCTTCGGGCAATTGTACATATCCTGCCTCGTTGATAAATTTCTGCCCGTCGGTAAGGATCCATTTGATAAATTTAATCACTGCAGGATTATTAGGTTTTCCTTTTGAAATAAGATACAGCTCTCTTGCAGGTGGGGAAGGGTATGTCCCGTTTTTTATCGCTTTTGCGATATCATCGAGGCTGTTATAATTTTTTTCATTTTCGTCAATGGTGCCGTTTCCGTTAACATCAACAGGGATGACTTCCATGCCTTCATATTTCTTTCTTGTTTTAACATCATATACATAGCATACGTTATTATAGCCTATTCCCATAGCATCTTTCTTGACGGCATCTGCTATGCCCGGGTCTCCGTAAACACCTGTTCCGAGCAGGTTTTCCTGTTTCTTTCCCAGGTATTTTGCCCACATTTCGGCAGCGCCGCATGCATCTGAACGGGTATATACGTTTATTTTATCCCTGTTTGTATTTTTAACACATGCACCCCATGTGGTTAATTTATTTGTAATAAATATGTCCGTAAACTGCTGTTGTGTCATGCCTTTTGCCATGAGTTCCTGGAGAACAGGATTTTTTGAATTTACAGTAGGCAGCACAGCGTCTTTTGTTACAGCGATTTTCCATGCACCTTTCTGTTCCTCTTCCTTGCATACCTCTCTTGAAAGCATGGCAAGGTTGACCATACCTGAAAGTACATCAGTCATGCCTTTTCCTGCTCCTCCTGCAGATATGTCTATTCTTACATCAGGATAAATCTTGTTATATTCTTCCGCCCATTTGACAGCCATGGGGTATAAGGCAAATGCACCTGAGATGCTTATCGTTCCGCTGATGCTGTCCTGTCCGTTTTTCACGCCTTTGCCTGAATTATTACAACTGTTTAATGTAATCAAAACTACACATGCAATTAAAAGTTTCATAAGGTTTTTCATAATCATCTGGTTTTTGGTGTTTA
>CAZSJF010000340.1:0-3377 GCA_964606705.1 uncultured Bacteroidales bacterium | reverse complement strand
TTATAAGGAAAGGGTCTATATCTGTAACACCTACGATCAGTGACAATACGCTTAAGCCGCATGAGCCGTAATTCTGTATTGTGTAATAGGTTAAAAATGTAAAGCCTACAAATAATATTGTGAAAATAAGAGCTACTTTGAATTCAAGCGGATTATGTTCTTTTGTTGCATTGGTTTCAGCAGTATCTTCTTTGGTGTTTTTGTAATATAATGTAAATACAGCTGCAAGTATGGATATAAAAGTAAGTATCAGCAGAAACGGATATAGTTTGTAAAACAGTTCTTTATTGAATATCAGAATCAGGATTAATATCCTTAGGTACATCATTGCGGTGGCGAATAATATAGCAGAGGCATATTCGTTTTTATTTTTCAGTGAATTTTTATATTTTTTAGCAAGGACTATTGTTGTTGCAGTGCTGCTGTATAAACCTCCTAAAATGCCGGTTATCACTATACCTGAGTTTTTAAATACAAATTTTTTCAGCAGGTAGCTTAAGTATGAAATACTTGATATTACAACCACTGCAAGCCATATTTTGTATGGGGTGAGGCTGATGAACGAAACAAACGGCTTGTCGGGGACAATAGGAAGTATGACTCCGGCTATCAGGATGAATTTTGCCAGTGTTATGAATTCTTCCTTGTCAAACTTTTCCGTCATTGACAGGAAAAGGCTTTTTAATTCCGTAAGTATTAATACTATCACTATTACCGACAGGAAGAGCCATTTCGGCTGTGTCATTAACAATGGTGTCAGGCTGTATGTGATAAGAGCTATTAAGATGCTCGTTAATCCGAAATCTTTATAGTTTAATATTTTAAAATAGTAATCAATACTGAGCAGAATGGTCAGAACAAGTCCGCCGCCCATGAACAGGTATAAATTCTCCGGGTCAACAATATACAGTATGAATCCTAATATCCCTATAAAAGTGAATGTCCTGTCTGTTCCGAAAAGCTTGGTTTCATCTTTGATAAAATGCAGGTTTCTCTGAGAAAGCCCTATGAACAGTGAAAATATTGTAACAAGGCAGAAATAAATAAGGGACTGTGGAATTAGTCCGAATACTGAATCCATAATTTAACAGATTTTTGAATATAAAAAACCTGCCTTTCTACGTATCTGTACATTATAGAAACAGACGTTGTCAGGAAAGACAGGTGAAATTTTATACCCGGTTATTTTTTTGTATTTTCTTTTGAAGATTCCTCTTCTTCTTTTTCAAGAGCAGCAATGTCAATCTGAGCTGTGTCTTCTTCTTCAAGTGCTTCTTCTCCTATACCGGCAGTGTCAGACTCGTCAAATTCTGTAATTGTATCTTCTTCAAGCAATTCATCGTCAGTAGATTCTTTATTGCTGTTACATGCACAGAAAGTGAATAATGCTAATGCGATAAGTGATAGTTTAAATTTTTTCATAATATTTATTTTTTTGTTAAACTTATAGTTTAATAATTGAAACAAATTTAATAAATGAAAGTGATATTAGTGATATTTTATGGAATATTTTTTTTAAATCACATTTTATATCAGGCCTGATGGAATGGATTAAAAAAATAAGGTTAAATTTGGTATTGCAAATTAATAGGAAAAACTGTAAAAAATGGCTGATTCTAATTTTATTGATTATGTGAAGATGTTCTTACGTTCCGGGAAAGGAGGGGCAGGGTCATGTCATTTTTCAAGGACAAAAGTGAATCCCAGGGGAGGTCCCGATGGCGGAGACGGAGGAAGGGGAGGCCATGTGCTTCTGAAAGGCAATAAGCAGTTATGGACATTGCTTCACCTGAAGTACAGGAAGCATATTATGGCTGAAAGTGGCGGGAATGGCAGTTCCAATCTTAAAACAGGAGCAGAAGGCAAAGATGCTGTTATCGAAGTTCCGCTCGGAACGATTGCGAAAGATGCGGAAACAGGCGAGGTGGATTTTGAGATCACTGAAGATGGGGAAACAAAGATCCTTCTTAAAGGAGGAAGAGGCGGACTGGGTAATGACCATTTTAAGTCGTCTACCAATCAGGCTCCCAGACATGCCCAGCCCGGCGAGCCATGTGTGGAGAAATGGAAAATACTGGAATTGAAACTTCTGGCAGATGTCGGACTGGTGGGATTTCCCAATGCAGGAAAATCAACATTATTGTCTGTGATTTCTGCAGCCAGGCCAGAGATAGCCGACTATCCTTTTACAACACTGGTGCCTAATCTCGGAGTTGTTGAATATAAGGATTTGAAATCTTTTGTAATGGCTGATATACCTGGAATTATTGAAGGAGCCCATGAAGGTAAAGGACTGGGCCTGCGTTTCCTCAGGCATATTGAACGGAACTCTATGCTGCTTTTTATGATACCTGCCGACAGTAATGATATAAAAAAGGAATACCGCATACTTCTTAATGAATTGCGTAAGTATAATCCTGAACTTATGGATAAGAAAAGAATTCTGGCAGTTACAAAAAGCGATCTGCTTGATAAAGAGCTGGAGAAAGAGGTGTGTAAAGACCTGCCGGATGTTCCTTATGTGTTGATATCTTCTGTAACCGGAAAAGGCCTGGGTGCCCTGAAAGATATGATATGGAAGCAGTTAAATATGTAACTTAAGATTTATGGTTATTGATACTTTATAGGAATATTGTGTTGGGTGTGTTTGGTGGTTTTTGGTACTTTTATAGGAATATTGCAGAACTGGGATAAAGAATTGTTTTTGCTGCTGAATGGAAAAGGAAATACATTCCTGGATTTTGTGATGTACTGGATAAGCGACAGGTTTATATGGATACCATTGTATGTTTTCTTCCTGTATCTGATAATTTATTATTACAGAAAAAAGTCATTATTTATCATAATTTCGGCAGTTATCCTTATTTGTATAAGCGACCAGTTGTCTGTAAATATGTTTAAAAATACTGTTTTAAGGCTGAGGCCTTGTCATGACCCCTCTCTGGCAGGGTTGGTTCATATTGTTAACGGCGGGTGTGGCGGTAAATACGGATTTTTTTCTTCTCATGCTTCAAATACATTCGCTTTGGCATTATTCCTGATACAATTCTTAAACAGGAAAATTAAATGGTTTGCTCCTTTGGTAATATTGTGGGCATTACTGGTGTCTTACAGCAGGATTTATCTTGGAGTTCATTTCCCGGGGGATGTTATTTGCGGTGCTCTGTTCGGATCTGTTCTCGGATATCTTATTGCCAGAATATACCAATGTTATTATGTATAGCGTAATTAATCATATTGTAAATTGGACTATAGGTATAGGCACTTAGGTACTCCTTTGCTTTGTAGATTTCATACGGATTGTATCGTTTTCAACCATTCTTTTTTATGAGGCTATTGAATATTACCCCACAATGCTATTGATGAGATTCCTCATT
>CAZSJF010000339.1:0-3377 GCA_964606705.1 uncultured Bacteroidales bacterium | reverse complement strand
CCATTAGCTCGCCCCATACTTTAAAAAGGTTTTCACAGCGTCACCCAAAAAATTTATACTACCCAATGTCACCCGAATCTGATATAGCCCAGTGCAGAAAAGTTTTATACGCCCTGTCATCAATAGTTGCATCAACGTACAAAGAAGATTTTTATAGGTATTGACTTTATTCCCTGCATGGCGGTAGAATATATCCTGTATGGACGATAACTTAAATGGGGTATAGGTTATTTAAGGCATTGGTATAACAACCAGTGCCTTTTTTATTGAGGATAATATGACAGAGCGAATAACAAGAAAAAGAATGATGAAACAGACTCTTCATCGTTATTATATTCACAAAAAGCGAAAGACCGCAAAAAGAAAAAAGGTAACGGCAAGACAAGAAAGTGCGTGGGAACATACGCTTTCGAGAGAGGCAAAGTCGAGAAGTTTCATTACGCCTGGAAGGCGACCCATACCTCGCCCACCACGACCACATAGGAGAATGAGATGAGCGGTAATTCACAAGGTAAAAAACCACCACATAGGCCACCTACTAGACCTGCCCCTATGCCACCGAAGACTGGTAAAAGATTGCATGAAGGAGGAGGTGGTGCTATACCACGTCCACCACGGAGAGAGAAATGATAGGGGAAGAAAGAAGAATCCTTGCGGAGGAAGAAAAAAACGCTCTTGACAAATATCAAGACATAAATAAGGGAATAAGTGAACGCATAATATATCTTTCATTGGCAATCATAGCATCGATTTATGTCATTAGTGAAAAATATGGCTTCGATATATGGCGGCTTATTGCTTTATTAGGTTTTATATTAACAATAGGAATTCACATATTTAGTTGCATCTGCTCATCAAAACATTATGAGTATTATTTGGACAATAAAATCAATACTCTTGACCACAAGGAAAGCGTGTGGGGCATTTGCGCTGAATGGTTATACTGGGTTTTTATAATCGCATTCATTATATCAATGGCTTTATTTATAATTCCTCTCACCATCAGAATTATTGAAATAATCGGAACTAATAATGTGAAGAAGATTGCTGAATTTAAAGCGCTGAAAGGCATTTGAAGATAGCGAGGGGGATGGGTGGAAGAAGAAAAGAAAATGACAATAAGCGAATTATTAGCAAGTGGTAAATCAAAAGTATTGGATGTGCTAAAGAGCAGACCTATAAAACCTGTATTACCGAAAATAGAGCCTCCTCCAAGCTCGTGGAAAGAATATAAAGACTGGGTTGAGGCGCAGGCAAAGCAACGCAAGTATTATTGGTATCGAGGACAAGCAGATGCAACGTGGGGATTAAACACAACATTTCACAGAGAAGCAAAAAATACTGGCATGGCTATGGCTAGATACCTCGATTTAATTGAGAGAGGCGACGTTCATTATCAAGTATGCTCCCGACTAAATGAACACTTTAATATGGGTGACCGACTACAATATGCGTCTTACCTTGCCCTCTTACGTAATCATGGCTTTCCAACACCAATGCTAGATTGGACACTTTCTCCTTATATTGCGGCATTTTTTGCCTTCCGAGAGTGCAATGGCACAAAACCTGAATGTAGACATGTTAAGATATATATATTTGATTGCGACCTTTGGAGTGCTACATTACCACAAAGCTATAACCTTGACGACCAGAATCAACATGTTAGCGTTGTACGACCATATGCCAAGTATAACCCAAGGCAGCTTATACAAAATACTGTTTATACTGCAACTAATGTTGATGATATCGAAGGTCATATACAAGTGAATGGCAGAGCCAAAGGTCAGACCTATTTATACTGCTTTACCTTCTTAGCAGATATTCGTAAAGAAGTTATGCGCGAATTAGACCTCATGGGCATAAATGAGATGACAATGTTCCCCGACCTTGATGGATTATGTCGAGAGATGAAGCAGAGACACTTTTAAGGAGTAAAGGCATGACCGACAAGACTAAGAAAATCATAGCAAGAGAAGGACTTATATTGATTAGCGCTATAGCTATTTTTCTATTCGGCTTTGTGACAGGCACAGTATTTGACGATTATAATTTACCATTATTAAGAGACATTATTGGAGTTGCTTGTGTTTGGATTGCTGCATTTGGCTATCTAATCTATTTGCTCACCCGCTTCATCATTTGGGCGGTAAAGACATTGGGGAGTAAGTAATATGATAAAATTTCTTGATGAGTTACAACATCACCCTGTTTGGTTAGGTATTATTGCAAGTATTATGAGTGCGGTTATAAGTGGTCTTGTGGTTGGTAGTATATTGTTATTTCTTTCCACCGCGCCACGTTACGACTACATAGACGACGGAACACCCGACCTTCTACGCTTCGATAAAGTTAAAGGTGAATTGGAAGCATGTAAGGAACATTATGGTGGAAAGTGGTATAAGGTCGCATCAAAATCGGTTGTAAAAGTTGAACGACCGACCATCACATATAATGAATTTATGAATGGGCGACAGAATTCAATTGAAGTGAGTAAATAATGCTACGAACATTCATTCAAGTATTGGCAGTAACTGCTGTCCTTATGTCGTCCTTTTTCTTAATACGGGCTACGCTTACGCTATCGGTCAAGGAAATAGCACAACTATCAACAACAATCGTTTCCTATAACGAAGACACCGCTAAAGGCTATTGCCGTCAACGTGCCGATACAATAGTAGGGTTTTCGTTGCTACTTTTTTCCTTCGCCCTTCAAATGGGTAATTTATTATGGGCTATGCGTATTAAAGACTTTGGCGTAAGTAAAACGGGAACAATTATTGCTTTGATAGTTTCGGCTGTGATGTTGGTAGTTGCCCTTGTTGTGTCAAATTCCTTGTATAATAACCATTACCGTCAAGTCGAGGGCATCTTAAAAAAGACAGAATAGGAGATATTATATGTGGACATGGATTATTAAAATGGGCGATGGCATTAAATCTACTTTTACTCTTATATCTCGTGTAATGAAGCTAGAGGGCAGGGTTACCGTGATTGAAGAAAAGATTAAGGCCCTTGAACTACCGCCGAAAGATTTAAAAGACGGGTTGGATTATATAAAAAATATTCATCTGTATCAGGATAAGGCAACTGGCGAGAACTTCTGCCCTACTTGTTTGGGTAAAGACAACAAGAGAGTGGCTATACAAATAAGAACCAGTGGTAGTGAGCAATATTGGAACTGTGCCGCTTGTAACTCATACGGAACCAATAGAACAAATACGTCAGTTTCTAATCTCCCCCGCTATTCTACGGACGAAGAGCTTTACTAATACTAAATATTTTTAAAAATTCTAGCCTGGTTAAATTTGCCAGGTTATAAGCCCAAAGTCGCTTTGTGGAGCGGCCATAAGAATTTTTTTGGCATAGAGCTGTATACG
>CAZSJF010000338.1:0-3381 GCA_964606705.1 uncultured Bacteroidales bacterium | reverse complement strand
TAACCTGTTTTTTAAAAAATTATTCTTATGTTTGTTTGGGTTACCTTTTTTAAAAATTCATACTAATACATGCAACTGGTAAACAGAAAAAAATACAGCGATGCTGACTTTATCAATGGAATTATTACTGATAATGACACATTGTTGAAAGCATTGTATAGATTACATTTTCCGATGATTCTGAATTTTATTCTGAATAACAACGGAAATGAGGACGATGCGAAAGATATTTATCAGGAAGGGATTATCGCATTATGCAGTAATATTAAAAACGGAATATTCAAAAAGGAATCGAAAATAAAGACATACTTATATTCGATATGCAGAAGGTTGTGGCTGACAGAATTAAGAGTTGATGAAAGATATTCCGGTGAAATAAATGATTATGAAAATGTAGCACATATTGAAGACGGTGAGGAAGAAAGCATAAGTGAAGATATGAAAAAATATAATATAATGGATAAGAGTTTAAAGCAACTGGGAGAGCCTTGCGGTACAGTTCTGAAAGATTTTTACATAAACAAGTTATCCATGAAGGAAATAGCCGATAAAATGAATTATACAAATACAGATAATGCAAAAACTCAAAAGCACAAGTGCTTGCAAAGATTAAGGAAAATATTTTTCCCGTTATATATTCAAAATACTATTTAACATGGCTCTTGATTTCAACATATACGATCTGATTGACAAATACTTAAGAGGCGAATTAAAAGGCTCCGAGCTCAATGATTTTGAGAAAAGACTGAAAACAGATTCCGAATTGTCTGAAGAAGTAGAAACTCAGAAAAAACTGGTCGGCATGCTTGCAGTACATGACAGGGTTAAAAAAATGAAAGACAAGTTGAACCGGTTCCATAAAGAAATTTATAACCCGTATAAAAACAATAGAACTGTAAGCCTTTATACAGCCATTGCTGTAGCTGCTTCGATATCTGTCTTTGTTGTCATTTCTTCTTTTTACCTGTTCGGATGGCTCAATTACAAAAAGCAGTCTGCAACTTATACTCAGCTCAAGAAAGATATTAGCAATATTTCTTATGGCCAAAGGTCATTATGGAGAGAATTTTTCAATGAAAGGTCAAATGAAAAAATTGCAACGCCTGTAGGCACGTGCTTTTCAATATCATCAAACGGTTATCTTATCACAAACTACCATGTTGTAAAGGATATTGATTCACTGTGTATTGAAAACCGAAAAGACACCACAATCAGGTACAAAGCCAAGCTGGTTTATAAAAATATACAGTACGACCTCGCTGTCCTGAAAATAGACGACGAAAACTTTAAATCTTTTGGTAAGCTTCCTTATACTATTAAAGGGCTAATGCCTGAATTGGGAGAAGATGTTTATACACTGGCTTATTCTAAAGATGATATAGTTTATGGTGAAGGTAATATAAGTTCATTAACCGGCTTTGAAGGCGACACTATCGCTTATGAAATATCCGTTCCTGTAAACCCGGGTAACAGCGGAGGCCCGCTGATAGATTCATACGGTAATCTTATAGGCATCATTTGTGCTAAAAACCCCAGCAAGGCAGATGCTACATTTGCTGTCAGATCCAGATATATACTTAATGTTATTGACTCATTGAAAGCAGACACATCCTTGATACCGCCTGATATTGCCAGGGTAAATACATTAAAATCGGAAAAGAGAACCAGCCAGATAAAAAAGTTACAGCCGTTTATATTTAAGGTTGAATTTTACCAGTAATTTCAAAAAAACATATTTTTGCTGATATTTCTGCCAGTATTTGCTTTATATAATCATAATACCTCATGAAAACATACAGGAAAGAACTTTGGTTTGATACCCGATCAAGAAGGGAAATGATAAACATCACTCCATATATTAATGAATGCCTCAGAGAAAGTGGGATAAAAGAAGGGTTATGCCTTGTTAATGCAATGCATATAACTTCAAGCGTATTTATCAATGACGATGAATCAGGCCTGCACCATGACTTTGAAGCGTGGCTGGAAAAACTTGCACCGGAAAAACCTTATTCACAATACCGCCACAACGGGTTTGAAGACAATGCCGACGCACACCTGAAAAGAACCATTATGGGAAGAGAAGTTACAGTAGCTGTTACAAAAGGACAACTTGACTTCGGACCATGGGAACAAATCTTTTATGGCGAATTTGATGGAAAACGAAAAAAAAGAGTCCTGGTGAAAATTATCGGGGAATAAAATTTTATTTTGGCCTTTAATTTTTGATCTTTAATTTCTTCTCCCATTCCCATGCTGAAAGCACCATATCTTCAATATTTTTTTCTGCTTTCCAGTTAAGTTCTTTGTTTGCAAGAGTAGTATCTGCCCATATCTGTTCTATATCGCCTGCCCTGCGCGGAAGAAATTTGTAATTAAGCTTTTCTCCCGACACTTTTTCAAATGCATTAATGACTTCCAGCACAGAAGAGCCTCTTCCTGTTCCAAGGTTGAACACTTCAGAATTTGCTTTGTTCTTATTATTTATCAGCCTGTCCAATGCTTTTACATGTGCTTTGGCAAGATCAACAACATGGATATAATCTCTAATACATGTACCGTCAGGGGTGTTGTAGTCATTTCCGAAAACCCTGAGGAATTCACGTTTACCGATAGCTGTTTGCGTCAGATAGGGAATCAGATTATCAGGAACACCAAGGGGCAACTCTCCGATAAGTGCTGTTTCATGTGCACCGATAGGGTTAAAATAACGCAACGAGATAACTTTAATATCAGAAGTTAAAGCTGCGTCATTAAGAATTTCCTCGCATATCCTTTTTGTGTTGCCATAAGGCGACATGGCTTTTTTTACAGGAGTATTTTCCGTAACAGGCAGTTTGTCGGACTGACCGTAAACCGTACAGGAAGAAGAAAACACAATATTATTTACTGTATTTTCTTTCATTGATTTCAACAGGTTTATTAAAGCAAAAATGTTGTTGTGATAATATTTCAGGGGATTTGCAACAGATTCATTCACTGATTTGCATGCTGCAAAATGTATGACCGCATCTATGTTTTTATGTTTACTGAAAAATGCTGATGTTTCATTAATATTACATAATTCCGTTTTATGAAATTCAGGTAATATTCCCGTGATTTTTTTTATGGAATAAACAACATCTTCGGAAGAATTTGAAAGGTTATCAACGATAATAACTTCATGTCCCCGCTGCTGAAGTTCAACAACAGTATGTGAACCTATATATCCTGTGCCTCCTGTTACTAAAATTTTCATATTACTTATAGTTTATAAACTCAGATAAGTCAGGTTTTTGATCCTCTTTCTGTAAACACCTTTTACGTCAAACAAAATACCTTTATCTGACATTATGGATCTGAAATAATCTTCATCAAAAAACCACCAAACACACCCAACAC
>CAZSJF010000337.1:0-3438 GCA_964606705.1 uncultured Bacteroidales bacterium | reverse complement strand
GATCATCGTTCTGAACTTTTGCCGTAAGAAAAATGAACGGTATTGTGCTTGTATCTGGAACCGACTGAAGGGTTTTGCAAACCTCATAGCCGTTCTTAAGCGGCATGTTTATATCGCATAAAATAAGATCGGGCAACATTTCAATTGCCTTTTGAATACCCTCAACTCCATTAGTTGCAGTATATACTTCAAATCCTTCTTCTGTCAGAAAGCTCGATATATTTTTCAGGATCACAGGATCATCTTCGATTATCAGTATCTTTTTCATAGTTTCATCAATTATTATGAACCATCCTAATTTAATGCAATATCAGATTTTTCTTCGATGTATGGTATCCTTATGGTAACAGTTGTTCCAACATTCAATTTGCTTTTTATTTTTATAGTTCCGCCATGTAACTCAATGCAGCGTTTTACGATTGCCAATCCAAGACCTGTGCCTTTTATGGTTTCCACATTGGATGCCCTGTAAAATGCATCAAATATATGCTTCATATCAATTTCAGAAATGCCGATTCCACTGTCGCTTATGGTAAATACAATATTTCCTGATATAATCCTTGTCGTAAGATCAACATTTGATCCGGGCACGGAGTATTTTACCGAATTTGAGAGCAGGTTATTCAATATGTGCCTCAGAAGAGATTCATCTACAATTGCCGAAATTGTTTCAGGAATTATGTCGAAATTAATAGAAGCCGTGCCATTATACGTAGCTTTTACATCTTTGACAGATTGTAAACAAATGTTTTCAATTTTAAGAAGAGATGCATTAAACGAAAGCCAGCCGCTTTCATCCTTGCCAATGAGTGAAACATCATCGAGCAATATATTGATGTACCGGATGGATTGATAAATATCAGTGAGTACATCTTTTTTCTTTGTATCGTCCCATTTGTGGCCGTATAACTCCATAAGCTGAACACTCGATTGTATCCCTGTCAGCGGTGTACGGAATTCGTGTGATATAACTGAAATAAACCGGCTTTTAAGTAAATTCAATTCCTTTTCTTTTTCGACTACCTTTTGCTTTTCATCACTTTCGATTTGTAATTTAAAATTGACCTCAGCAAGTTCGGCTGTCCGTTCCTGTATTTGTAGTTCCATATTAATATATGACTGCCGGAGTGTTTCCTGTGTTTGTTTGTGCTCATATATCTGCCTGATAAATGCCAAAATTGTTTCAATTTTTACTGGTTTGGTTTCATAAGCTACTATATTTTCCCTCTTTACAGCCTCAATAGCACTATCAAGTGAAGCGTAACCTGTCATGATAATATATTTTGTATCATATGAAATCGCTGCTATTGATTCAACTAATTTCATTCCAGATATATCAGGTAATTTTATATCTATAAGTGCCAAATCAAACTTTTCCTGCTTGCACAATTTAACAGCAGTTACACCATCATTAGCAACCACAGTATAATATCCCTTGTCTTCAAAGATGTCAATAAAATTCAAAGACAAATTTTTATCATCATCAACAATTAATATTTTAAAATTCTGGTTTGACATTTTATTAACGTTTAGGTTTTTGAATATTACCATTTGCTTTTTGTTTCTCAATTTGTTCAAGCAGAGAAATCAATTTATTCATATCTACAGGCTTTTCAAGACAGGCAAAGGCGCCCTTTTCCAAAATATCGTTTATTGTATTTTCCATTTCAAGGGAATATCCTGTTATTACAACCGCTACAACATTTGGCCTGATATTCTTAATAGCTAAATAAGTTTCTAAACCATTCAACGGGGGCAATTTCATATCAAGAAGTATTATATCAAAATTGTTCTCTTGTGCCTTTTGTATGGCAGAAGTACTATCGCAAGCAACACTAATCCTGTAACCTTTGCTGATAAGTATGTCTTTCATATTGTCGCATAAATTTTTATCATCATCCACTACAAGAATCATTGTATCTTCGCCAATGGCATCATTAATAATATTGAAAAGATTATCAAAATCAAGCGGCTTTTTAAGAGCGGCAAAGGCGCCTTCGCGTAGTGCCTCTTTGATAAGGTCTTCAACAGCAAAAGCCGTATTCATAATGATTATAGTTTCGGGGGAAATTACTTTGATTTTTTTGAATGCTTCAACACCATTCATCACAGGCATTTTAATATCCATAATTATCAGGTCGTAATGATTTTTATTAACCATTTCAATTGCCTGAATGCCATTATAAGCCATGTCTGCTTCATAATTTCTTGATTCTATGATATCTGCAACATTTTTGCATAAATCCTCATTGTCGTCAACAACTAATATTTTTAATTTTTTATTCATACTTAAATCTCCTTATTATTATTTTGTTTAACCTGTAAATAGATATTTTATACGGTTTAAAGTTTTAAAGGTAACTTCACAATAATAGTTGTTCCTTTTCCCGATTCTGACCTGGCTTCTATAATACCATGATGTTTCTCTACAATCATTTTACTCATTGACAAACCAAAGCCAATACCTTTTGCCTTAGTTGTAAAAAGCGGTTCAAAAATTTTATTTATATTTTCAGAAGCAATACCTGAGCCGGTATCTGAAAAAGATAATTCAATTTTATCATCAGGTGTTTTGCATGCAGTTATAGTTAATGTGCCTTTGTAATCCATTGCTTCTGCAGCATTTTTTATTATATTTTTAAATACTATACGGATTTGTTCCCTGTCGGCATTAATTAAAATTTGTTCATCATAAAAATTTTGTATTACATCAATTGTGTCTGGCAGTTTTGAGGAAGCAACAGCATCGGATATAATGTTTATTAAATTACCTGTTTCCAGCTGCGGGTCTTTCATTCGTGTCATATTAAGCACGCTCTGTATTATTGCTGAAGCAGAATCGGTACTGGATTTTATACGGTTAAGATGTTCTTTTACTTTTTCTTCGGCATCTTTTAATTTTTCTTTTAAATAAAAAACAGAGCTGTCTATTGTTGCCAGCGGATTCCTGATTTCGTGTGCAATATTACCCGAAAACTGCCCTATGGCAATTAACCGTTCTGCGACAAGTAATTTTTCCTGCATTTGTTTGCGTTCTTCAATTTCAGAAATAAGTTTTTTATTGATTTCAGAAAGTTGTTCAGTTCTTTCTTCTACTTTTATTTCAAGCGATTCGTTAAGTTTTCTGATTTCTTCCTCAGCCTGCTTGTGTTCGTTGGTTTGTATCACAAGTTCCTTATATTGTAATTGAGAAGACCTATGTAATAAAATGGTTTCGCCCCAAATACCAAAGATTGGGAAAAAATAGCTAAGCAATTTTGTAACATGAGCAATATCCCAATGCACGTCATACAATGTCTGTACATATATGATAAAAAAGTGGGTTAATGCCATAAAGATAATACAAGCGATAATACTCCATAGAAGCGGACTGCGGGATGGTTGTTTATAGTAGAGATTGAGGTAAAATACAAACGCAACAAAGAATAAAACGGATAG
>CAZSJF010000336.1:0-3448 GCA_964606705.1 uncultured Bacteroidales bacterium | reverse complement strand
ATTAACAACCTGCTTTCCGTACCTTTCAAAAGGATAGGGTTTACACAACTTTAGGCATAAACATGCTCAATTTCCGTACCCTGTTAAAAGAATACAATGACGGAGGATACATAAACAGCTACGGGTATGATAACAACGGAAATGACAAGGCCAAAATGACAAGCGGGATGACTTTTCCCTTCGGCATTGGGATAAAATACAAAGCAGACAACCAGGTTGATCTGGCACTGGATTATACCTTTCACCCGTCAAATACAGATAACATGGATGCCTACTTACCCGAAAATTTATATAACGACAGGTTCAGTACTGTTTCTCTTTCTGTGATCCTGTATATGGGTGATTACAAAAATTCCATTGAATGGATTACCCCTCTGGAGGAAGACTATTACTCAGAAGAAGAACTAACAACTCATAATACCGAAAAGCAGACTAACACAAGGGAAGAAAAAGAAAAAACAGAATCTTCCAAAACACAGACAAAAAAGGAAAAAGAGAAAACATCCATTGAAAAATCCATCGAAGAGACAAAAGGAGTTGTTGTACCGGAAGTTGTTCTGCAAAACTTCAAGAAAAAATTTAACATAGTTTCTGATGTCAGATGGGACAAGGATAACGATGTCTTCACCGCCATTTTTACTTCCGACAAAGATAAAAATAAATATTCTGCTGATTTTTCCGAAGAAGGCGAATGGCTGAGGACCGGGATATTTCAAAACAACAAGGATATAAAACCATCAATAAAACAATATCTCAACACCAAATACAAGGATTACACCATCAAAGCCGTTGAATATACAACAACAAAAGACAATAAAAAATATTATTACGTAACCATATATAACAAAAAAGATAAAAAACCTGAACCGGCAATAACAAAGCTATATTTTGATTCAAAAGGAAAAATCAAAAAAGCAAGCGACTTCGTGGTAGAAAAAACTGTAACCGAACAAAAAAATAATGAAACCAAAACCCAGGTTACTGATAATACATCGAAACAGACTGATGCCAATACAAACAAAACTGAAGAAAAAACAAAAACTGACATTACACAAAACACAACTGTAAAAACTGAAAATACTATAAAAACAGAAAATAATGTTTCGTCTTCCGACACCACATATTATATCATTGCCGGAGCCGCAAAGACACAGGAAGATGCCGCCAGCTATGTAAACAAGCTGAAAGGGCAGGGATTCAACTCAGAAATTATAGGCAAAACAGGGTCCGGAAATTTTGTAATATCGTACAATTCTTTTGACAGCAGGCAGGATGCGGAAAAAGAACTTGCAAGGATACAAAGCTCCATCAATGCCAATGCATCTATCTATAAAAAAGCAAAGAAAAAAGAAACCACAGTCAATAATACCGTAAATACGAATACTTCTGAAAAAACAACCTCTAAAGAAACTGAAAACAAAAGCAATACCAATACCACACAATCCTCAACCAGATATTATATAATAGCCGGTTCTTCGCCGTCAGAGCAGGATGCAGCAAAACTCGTAAATGACCTTAAATCAAAAGGGTTCAGCAAAGCAAAAATTGTTGGTAAAAGTCCATCCGGATATTTCAGGGTTTGTTATTCATTTTTCAGCAATAAAGATGAAGCCAACACTGAACTGCAAAAAATCAAAACCACTGTAAACGCCAATGCATGGATGATGCAGCAGGAGGAATAACCTGTAAAAGTTTAGAGTTACGAGTTACGAGTTTGGAGTTTTTTTATTCATTGTTCATTGTTCATTGATAATTGTTCATTGCTATAAGGGGTTCTGTTGATAATAGAGCGGCCGAGGGTTACCTCGTCAGCATATTCCAGTTCATCGCCCATGGAAATACCTCTTGCAATAGTGGTAAACCTTATATTAAAATCTTTAAGTTTTTTATAAATATAAAATACTGTCGTATCACCTTCTATTGTGGTACTTAAAGCCATTACAATCTCCTCTATCCCTCCGTTTTTGATCCTTTCTGTGAGCGACTCTATGTTCAGGTCTGCAGGGCCGATGCCGTCCATGGGAGAAATGATGCCTCCCAGAACATGATAAACCCCGTTAAACTGGCTTGTGTTTTCAATTGCAATAACATCACGTATATCCTTCACAACACAGATAACCGATTTATTTCTCTTATGGCCGGAACATATGTCACACACGTCGCTATCGGAAATATTATGGCATATTTTGCAGTAACTGATATTCCTGCGGAGCCTGATCACTGCTTCCCCCAAAGCCTCTGCCTCTGCGACATCTTCCCTTAGTATGTGCAGGACAAGCCTCAATGCAGTCCTCTTTCCTATGCCAGGCAGTTTTGATATTTCATTAACTGCATCTTCAATTAATTTTGATGAAAATTTTTCCATCCAGTAGTTATTTATTCTTTCAGTTCAAATAATCCTTAAGTATGTATGTTTTCATTTCGCCCTTCCCTTTAATATTTATCTTTCCTCTTTCCTCAAAAACATATTTATCGCTTAAAATCCTGCATGTATTTTCTGTCACCTGTATGTATCCGGCTATTCCTGACGATTCCATACGGCTTGCGACATTAACTGCATCGCCCCATATATCATATGAGAATTTCTTTTCGCTTATCACGCCTGCGACAACACTTCCGCTGTTTATGCCAATCCTCATCTTAAATGAAACACCGAAGAACAAATTAAATTTCTCAAGTTCCTTTACCATGTCAATTGCCATCTTCACTGTTTTTTCAGCATGATCCTCATCAGGCACAGGGCAACCTGATACCACCATATATGCATCACCAATAGTTTTTATTTTTTCAAGCCCGTGCTTATCGCATAACTTATCAAATCTTGAAAAAACATCATTCAACATCACCACTACCTCCTTAGGAGAAACACGGCTTGAAAATTCGGTAAATCCCACTATATCGGCAAATAATATTGAAACATCGCTGAAAGAATCAGCTATAACTTTTTCCCCTTTTTTCAATAATTCTACAATAGAAGGAGGTAAAATATTTAATAATAATGCTTCTTCTTTTTTATGCTCCTGTTCTATAATTTTTTTGTTTAAATAATTAACTCTTATTAAAATTCTATTAGAATACGCAATAACAAAGCTGACTATTGCTGTCGTAATAATAAAAAAATTACTATATAACATGAAATGTAATTCCTTATTTATTTTCTCTTTTTGAAAAATATGCAGCATTATGATCATTAAAGCGTTATAAACAACTATTAATACCAATGCGATAATTACAGCTCCCCTGAGATTTATTCTTGAAAGTGTAAATATGTAAATAATGAATAATATCAAACCTGCATAATAAACCCTATATCCCGAACCTTGGACATCTACCAATGTAATCAGAAATATTATACCTATACCGCCAAATAAACATAAAATTGACATAAATTTATGTGCATTCTTTTCATATACAGATAAGTATGTCAATACAAACATTGTTATAAAAA
>CAZSJF010000335.1:0-3450 GCA_964606705.1 uncultured Bacteroidales bacterium | reverse complement strand
TGTGTTGGGTGTGTTTGGTTTTTGGTTTTATTTTACATAAAAATATTTACCGAAATATTAATATGTAAAATAAAATCAAAATGAAAAAAATTATTTTATTACTGTTAATTATTAATTTTTTGAATACAAAAACTGCTGATTCAAAAAATATAAGAGCAAGCTTATTATATGCTACTTTTAATTCTCCTGATAAAGGTCCGTATTTTGAGACATATCTGTCTATAAATGCGAATACCGTTTGTTTTGTAAAAAATAAAAACGGGAAATTTCAGGGGACAATAGAATTAACAATAATATTTAAACAGGACAGCATCGTTAAAAATTTCAATAAGATCAACCTGCTCAGCCCTGAAGTTGATGATACTGCAAATATCAATTTCAATTTCATTGACCAGCAAAGGTTCCTGTTAAAAAACGGAAGCTATAATATGGAAATATCTGTTGTTGATAAAAACAGCAATAATAAGCCTGTTAATATCACCGAACCTGTAGATATTAACTATCCTTCTGATAAAATTATGTTTTCAAGCATACAACTTGTTGAATCATATAAAAAAACCGAGAATGAAAATATCCTTTCAAAAAGCGGATATGACCTTGTGCCTTATATAAACAATTTTTATCCCGAAACGATGAATAGCCTGGCCTTTTATACTGAAATATACAACACAAAGGAAGTATTGGGCGAAGGAGAGCAGTATATTACACGTTATTACATTAAATCTTTCGAATCAGGCAATATACTGAATGATTTCGTAAATCAGAAAAAAGAAACTGCAAATACCGTTAATGTTTTATTCAACGAATTTGATATAAGCAAACTGCCTTCAGGAAATTATACCCTTAATGTTGAAATAATAGACAAAACCAATAAAGTAGTAGCTGACAGAGAATCGTTTTTTCAAAAAAGCAATCCCAGTTTAAAATTTAATATTAAGGATATTCAGTTCTTAGATATAACAAATACTTTTGCCACTAAATATTCCAATAAAGGTACTCTTGCAGAGTATATCCGTTCATTATGTCCTATATCCACTCAAATTGAATTAAATTTTGCAGATAATCTCTTGAAAAAAGACAACCTACAGAAAACTGATTTAAAAATCATGCAGCAATATTTTTACAACTTCTGGACAAACAGAAACAAATTATATCCTGAAGATGCATGGATGGCTTATCTTGAAAATGTAAAAAAAGTCCAAACCCTTTACGGAACAAAAATACAAAAAGGTTATAAAACAGACAGAGGCAGGGTATATTTACAATACGGGGCTCCAAATGCAATAGTATCAGAAACAGTTAACCCTAGTGAATACCCTTATGAAATCTGGCATTATTACCAGCTTAACAACCAAAGGAACAGAAAATTTGTTTTCTTTACAAGAGAACTTGCAGTTAACGATTATATATTAATACATTCTGATGCCTTAGGAGAAATATATGATTATAAATGGCATAAACTAATATCAAGAGTTCATGACCGTGCTTATATTGATGATAGTAATGATAATCGCGCCCCATCTAATAACAGCAACTTTGGATCACATCCAGCAGATTATTATATCCTTCCCAGATAAATATTCCTTATACCGAATGAGATTAGTGTTCGCAAAATATCTGAATTTAATCTCTTCGGTATAACTGAAACTAAACAACTTTGTTCTTACAAACTTGTTAAGTTTCAGTAAATTTTATTTAATTTTGCCTGCAGCATCAATTTATCTCTTATTATAAATGATTTTTCTCTATTATATTTTTCTGGTCTTTGCCGGTTTTGTTTCGATATTACCTTTTCGCATACTATATGCTGTTTCTGATTTTCTATATCTCATTCTTTATTATCTGATAGGCTATAGGAAAAAAGTTGTTTATAAAAACCTGAAAAATGCTTTTCCTGAAAAGACAGAACGTGAACTAAAAAAAATTGCAAAAAAATATTACCACAACCTGTGCGATGTTTTTGTTGAAGTACTAAAATTTCCAAGCACCAGCAAAAAACAACTGAGAAAGAGAATATCGTTCAAAAACATTGAAACTATCCATAAGTTCTACAAATCCGGAAGAAATATCATAGCTGTGACAGGACACATGGGGAACTGGGAGTGGATTGTTACAGGGGGATTGTCATTGCAGACAGATTATAAAGTCGTTGCAGCTTTCAAACCCCTATCCAATAAAAAATTTGAAAAATACATGACAGAAAAGAGGACAAGGTTTATAGAACTTGTACGCCAGAACTCGGTTCTGAGAGCTTTTGCCAGAAATAAAGACAAGCCATTGTTATTATATCTTGCTGCAGACCAGTCTCCAACAAAAAACGAAATAGAATACCGGACATCTTTTCTAAACCAGGATACTCCTGTTTTTCTCGGCACAGAAAAAATTGCAAAAATGGTTGATTGTGTTGTTGTATTTATTAATACTCAAAGGATTAAAAGGGGATTTTATGAAGCAGAGGTCGTTTTGATATCTGACAGGCCAAAAGACACTGCCGATTTTGAAATTACGGAAAAACATGTTAAATTGCTTGAAAAAGCCATTATTGAGCATCCTGATAACTGGTTATGGTCACATAAGAGATGGAAACATAAAATCAATGAGCAATAAACAATTATCAATTAACAATGACCAATAAACAATTAAAAAAATAAAATCAATAAATAAATTGAAAGTAGCTGTAGTAATATTAAACTGGAACGGGAAATATTTTCTTGAAAAATTCCTGCCTTCCGTTATAAAGCATAGTTCCGGTGCTGATATTTACATTACCGATAACGCTTCCACAGATGGTTCTGTTGCTTTCCTTAAAGAAAAATATGCGGATGCTGTAAACATAATTCTGACAGACAAAAACATCGGCTTTGCCAAAGGCTATAATTACACCTTATCACAGATACAGGCTGATTATTACATTCTGCTCAACTCAGATGCTGAAGTTACAGATAACTGGATAACACCTGTCATCAACCTCATGGAATCAGACAAAAGCATAGCTGCGTGCCATCCCAGGATAAAATCATATTATGAGCCATCTAAATTTGAATATGCCGGTGCTGCAGGAGGATTTATTGACAAATTCGGTTATCCGTTCTGCAGGGGAAGAATTTTCCATACCGTTGAGGAAGATAAGGGGCAATATGACAATACTACAGAAATATTCTGGGCTACCGGAGCATGTATGTTTGTTCGGGCTGATATATATCATAAGCTGGGCGGGCTGGATGAAGACTTTTTCGCACACATGGAAGAAATAGATTTTTGCTGGAGGTTAAAAAATGAAGGTTATAAAATCATGTATTGCGCTGATTCAACAATATATCACGTAGGAGGAGGCACGCTGCCCAAAAGTTCAGCAAAAAAAACTTTTCTTAACTTCAGGAACAACCTGATAATGATTTATAAAAACCTACCCTCCCGCAGGCTTTTTTATGTCTTTTTAGTCAAACTGGT
>CAZSJF010000334.1:416-3460 GCA_964606705.1 uncultured Bacteroidales bacterium | reverse complement strand
TTTCGGTATAATGAGTAAAAGATTTCCCATCGTATTTACTTACTCCGCCATAAGTACCGAACCAAAGATTTCCGCTTTTGTCCTGTAAAATTGACAAAACAGCATTATTACTTAAGCCTTCTTTTTCGGTATAATGAGTAAAAGATTTCCCATCGTATTTTGATACACCTCCGCCATTAGTGCCGACCCAAAGATTTTCGCTTTTGTCCTGTAGTATGCAGTGAATAATATCGTGTTTTAAGCCTTGCAATTTACTAAAAGAACTGAAATTCTGAGGATTCTGGTCTTTCATAGAGGCATCTTTGGCAATAACCACTTCGGATATGCCTGCAACAAATGGGCTATCAATAGCGGATACTGTTTTGGGCAGTAAAAATGTGTCTTTCCCCGGTGTACATACTCTCGGAGTAGCGGCTATTACTACTTTTGGTTTTCCTGCAAGGTGTACATTTGTGTTTGTAAAAACTACTTTGGGTTTACCAACTGGTATTTTTTTCAACTTGCTTTCATCAACAAAAATTACTTTTGGTTCAGCCATGCTGTCTTTGGGTACTACATAGCCTTTGGCTTCAACTACCTTGGGAGCAAAAGAGTTTGTGTTTCCTTCCTGTTCATGCGGTTGATTGCAGGAAAAAAACAAAAGAACACACACACTTATTATTAATGTTATATTTTTCATAGATACACTATATCAATTTATTTTAAACGCTTAATGTTGAATACCTTTTCTTTTTCCTTTTTCCATTCCTGCGAAAGCAGGAATCCAGACTCGCAATTACCAGAACCAACATTTAAACATAGTATCATTGTAGAAATATTATTATATCATAAATATTTGACATTTTCTTTTCTTCTGGATTCCGCATCCCGATAGCTATCGGGATGCGGAATGCCAAAACGCACAAACCCATCCCTGTTCAATAAAATAAATATTTCCCCTTTATTCAACATTTAACATTCGAAATTAATAATTCAAAAAACAATTCACTATTTCTCCAACATATATTCTGTGAAAGTCGTTTTCGTAATATCTTTTCTTTACAATATCTTTATCAATAAACAATTCAGGCTTTACATCATCATAATATATTTTTTTACATTCAATAATCAGCCTTGCCTGTTCAAAAGCAATGTTTCCCAAATCTGTTTCAAAAGGTTTAAGCCCTGTCTCCTTTATTTTATCCACATCCTTGCCTGAATAAGTACCGCAATAATCAAGTATATCTCTGTATTTCTCATCAAAAAAACAAAGCGTGAAATAATCATTTTTTTCCATGAACTGATAAGTATAACGCTGCGGCCTTACAAGGCATATTGCAACAGGCTTGCTCCAGTATACACCAAAGCTTCCCCACCCTGCTGTCATGGTATTGAATTTCGTTTTATTACCTGCTGTAACAAGCATATAGTCGCTGCCAATCATTTTAAAAGGGTTACCCTGCAACTGGTCAGGAGAGATTTTTTTTAAAGGTTGCATAATTAAAAAAGTTTAAAGTTACGAGTTCGGAGTTTGGAGCCTGCCTGTCCGGTAGGCAGGTTCGGAGTTATTAAAAATTGTTAATTGTTAATTGATTTTTACTTTTTTCAAAGATAACAGATTCATCGGATTACAGCCAATGCCTTCAATATTTTTCTGTGTGAACCTAAGCACCTGGTCGTAATACAAAACCACGACAGCGGCTTCATCCATCACCAGCTGATCCATTTTCTGATAATATTTATACCTTACGGAATCATTAATTTCTTTCTGTGCTTTTTCATACAAATCATCAAATTCTTTGTTTGAGAAATGAGTATAGTTGGGCCCCTGCGGGCAGAAATTTTTACTGTAAAAAACCGACAGGTAGTTTTCTGCATCAGGGTAATCTGCTATCCATGAGCCCCTGAAAAATACCGCTTCAGATTTTGCAATAACATCCCTCAATGTTGCAGGGGGATTGACTTCAATTTCAATATTTATACCTGTTTCAGAAAGCTGATGCTGTATATACTTGCACAAGTCAAGATAAGAAGATGTTGTTGTAAGAATTATCACAGGCAGCCCTTTGCCATTAGGGAAACCTGCTTGCGCAAGCAGTTCACGCGCTTTGTCAGGATTGTAATCATATCCTTTAACTTCAGCAGTATCAAACGAGGGCAATCCTTCCGGCACAAAGCCATATATGCCTGGCATGCCTATATTATTACGAAGATACTTCATCATCTTCCGCCTGTCAAAACCATAATTGATGGCCTGGCGTATTGCTTTCAGCTTCAGAGGGCTTTTCTGCACCAGCGGCAATGTCTTATCCATAAGAAACCCGAGATATTCAGTGTTCAGATAAGGCTGGGTAATGATCTTAAATTTATCTTTATACTTTGGATTCAATCCGCCGCTTCTTGTTAAAAGTTCATCCTTATAACTTGCGTCAATGCCTGATATAAAATCAATATTTCCCTTAACAAACTCAAGAAAGGCGGTCTGTTTGTCAGCAATAAAAGTTATTGAAACAGCATCGAGGTATGGCAAACGCTCGTTACCTTCTTTTTCAAAATAATTCTGATTTTTTACAAGAATCAGTTTTACATCTTCCTTCCACATTTTAAACATGAAAGGCCCTGTTCCTACAGGATTCTTACGAAAATCATTACCATAAAATTCAACTACCTCACGAGGGACAACAGAGCAATACTGCATAGTAAGCAAGCCTGGGAACGGAGGAAAAGCCTTCTGCAGTTCTATTACCAGTGTTGTGTCATTTACAGCATAAACAGAGAGTTTCCCATCATCTTTCCTTTTGACATTGTTAAAAACCCATGCTCCCGGAGAAGCCGTTTTTTCATCAGCAATCCTGTTGAAGCTATAGACAAAATCCGAAGCCACAACTCTCCTGCCCCTGCTGTTATTAAACAATTTATGGTCATGAAAAAAAACATCACTGTGCAGATAAAAAGTATATGTCAGCCCATTATCAGAAATATTCCACGACCTTGCAATACAAGGTTTAATATTGAGGTTATCATCTAACTGCACCAGCCCGTTATACAGGTGGTTGCATGCCCAT
>CAZSJF010000334.1:0-406 GCA_964606705.1 uncultured Bacteroidales bacterium | reverse complement strand
TGTGTTGGGTGTGTTTGGGGGTTGTGGTTTTAATATGTTGAACAGATATATTGGTATATTGATTTTCATTGTATCTGAATACTGTTTTACCCTCATGCTTTCTGTCAGTATTGTTGCATGAGATAAATAATACAATAAAAATCAATATACCAATATATCTGTTCAACATATTAAAATCTGAATCCCATAAATAAATTAACTATATCTACCGTCGACTCAAACCGAAATTCTTTAGTATTTGTAAAATTTGAATTGGAGTCGAAATAAACCCCTCCGAAAAGTTTATTTCCGCTGCATCCAATGCTTAAGCGGAATTTGGCCCTTGCTATCATGTCATCTGATATCACAGTAACTGTATAAACATCATATTTTTTCCACTGGTAACCCGTTCCTAGAAAAACAGAAG
>CAZSJF010000333.1:0-3479 GCA_964606705.1 uncultured Bacteroidales bacterium | reverse complement strand
ATGTTGATTTTGGGTTTGACCTGGTAAATCTCAATTTTTGTTGAAGATGATGCAAGCCTTGAAACAATTCCGTTTCGTGAAACTTTTGATACAGGATATTTTATTTCAACGTCTTTTATGGTGCTCAATATCATGCTTATTGCTTCACTTGAAGCCTTATATTTCTTGTTTAACTGCCAGCGGCAGGAATCTGTTCTTTCAAGAAGCACGCTGTTGTTTCTCTTGTCTGTGATAAAAATCTTCGTTATACTTGCTGTATCTTCAATGGCAAATGCTTTTGGATTAATACGCAGAGTGCTTTTTGAATACTGCCATATCAATTTCATTGAAATAACCACCAGTATTATTGTGATTATCAGTATCAGCCTGTTTTTTCGCATATTTATAATGTTTTATATGGTTTATGAATATTTCCTTTTTCTTATTAAAGACTGTACGATCCCGAATATCACCACAAGCAGTATAGGCAGGATGGTGTTCAGCAACTGCCATGACAATTTATTTTTTTCTATTTTCTGTTTATCGAGCAGCCGTATCTTGATTTCTTTGGAGCGTGCCAGGATCAGGCCTGTATTATCGCATAAATAGTTGATGGCATTAATTATGAATTCTTTATTTCCGAAAGTTTCGCGTGTCCATTTGTCATACCCCAGAGGTAAAGGTGTAACAACTCCGTTTACATTCTGAAACTGGTTCCGGATGATATCACCGTCGGAGATGACGAGCATTTTATTCGGTCCGCTGCTTTCTTTGAATCCGATCAGTTTATTATCAATTATTTCAGAAGTCATCCTGTTTTTAAAAACAGATTCAAATTCACCTTCAAGCAATACGGCTACGCTTTGAAAAGGATTATTGAACATCCTTTCATCAATTTTTCTGTCAAGTATATCAATGCTTATTATCGCGGGTGTGTTAACTGTTCTGGAATAATCAGAAGATGTCAACAGAATTGTTTTCCGGATATTCTTAGCTCCGACAGTGTCAATGCTGCTGACAAATTCTGTTTTAATAGGGTTCAGATTTTTTACAATAGGGTGTTTTGCTGATGGAATAATAACCGGTGAATAAAACCATGGCTTGAACCCCAGTTTTGTTTTGCCACCTGTTTGTGCTACAGGAGCAGGAATAGGCAGAGCATTCTTACAATCCATTATAAGGTTTGAATTAAGCCTTACACCGTATTTAAAAAGCTGGTCATCAAGATTCAGCGGCAATGCAATTCCCACTGTCTGGGGAGATATTCTCAGGCTGTCCATGTTTGCATAAACAGGGTCTATGATCCACAGCACTTTTCCGCCTCTCATGATGAACTGGTCAATGATGAACTTGTCTTTTTCACTGAAGGCGGAATCTGGCTTTGCTATTATTATAGCATCATATTTATTTGCAATTTTAATTTTATCCGACTGTAGTTCCTTGTGTTCGGTAAGGCTGTTTATTTGTCCGTCAATTTTTATCCGTTCAATATCATAATGCTCTGACAGTTCTTTTGTAATATCAGCAACATCATCTTTGTTTAATTCGCCGTGCCCTTCAATAAAAGCTATTTTCGGTTTCTCCCTTATAGTTAACCTTTTTATAAAGTCTGCAAGATTATATTCAAGGTTTTCTATTGCGTTATTTATGGGGTCCTCTGAATAGTTAACTTCCGGGCTTAATAGTTTGAGTGGTAATTCCTTTTGTTTATAAGTAACAATGGCTCCGGGAAACACCGGGTTTTCGGTTTTCTTGTCTTTATTTTCTATCCATGAGTCATACACCTCCAGCCCTTTGCTTACCAGTATTTTATATACATTTCTTCTTGTCTGAATATCACTGCTTTCAGAAGGGTTAATGAATTCATACTGTATGTTGTCTGAGTATGCCCTGAACTCATCAAGCATCTCTTTAGTTTCATTTCTGAGGCGTTTGTATTTCATCGGGAAATCACCTTCAAGATATACCTGAAAAAACACAATGTCATCAATATTTTTTAAAATATGTTTTGTAGCAGGGGAGAGCGTATATCTTTTTTCTGAAGTCAGGTCAAAACGGGTGAAAATAAAGGAACTTATAATGTTGATCAGTATAATGATGAAAAGCAGCAGTACTAATTGTACTATGTTTTGTTGTTTTATATTTTTCTTCCTGTCTTTCATACTGTTACCATTTCCGGCTTTCTATTGATATTTTAGTCAGCAGGATAAACAAAGCTATAACGCTAAAAAAATACACCAGATCTCTTGTGTCAATCACACCGCGGCTCATTGAAGCATAATGTGCATTTATTCCGAGGGTTTTAATGAACAGGTCAAATTTGCCGAACATCTCAAATGAATATATGAAATCAAAACCCAGGTATAAAAATCCGCAGAGGAATAAGGCTATGATAAAGGATACTATCTGATTGTCGAACAGGGATGATGTAAACAGCCCTATTGATGTAAAAACTGCCCCTAATAAAAGAAGACCTATATACGACCCCCATATTCCGCCTATATCCAGGTTACCGGGAGGATATCCCAGTTTATACACGGAGATGAAGTAGATAAGGGTAGGCAATAATGAAAAAAATACAAGTATGAAGCCTGCAAAATATTTCGCCAGGATTATCTGTATGTCAGAAAGAGGTTTGGTCAGCAGCAATTCTATAGTGCCGCTTTTTTTCTCATCGGCAAAAGAACGCATGGTAATAGCAGGCACCAGGAAAAGAAAAATAATGGGCGTCAGCATGAATAAACCGTCAAGATTGGCATATCCGTAATCAAGTATGTTGAAATCCAGAGGAAACACCCATAAGAACAAGCCGTTGATTAACAGGAACACGCATATCACGATGTATCCTACAAGGGAATTAAGAAAACTATTTATTTCTCTCTTCAATAATGTAAACATACCTTACAGGTTTATGGTGCAAAAATATTAAAATATCAGATTTAGGATAAAATTTATACCGAAATTAACAAAATAATTATAACTTTAGTTTTATTTTGCTGAAATTAATTTTATTAAAGTGATGAGAAGATTCTGGCTTTTTAAAGTTATGCTGTTATTTTGCTTCTATTCCTACAGCCAGTGCCCTTACCATTCGGTTAACTGCATAAGGGGATGCCCGAGATATATTGATGAAAACAAGGACAGTTTTTGCGATAATGCCATAATCATACACGACACTTCTTATTACAGGAAGATACAATATATTAAATCCCTGCAGGAAAAGGACAAGAAAACACTGCCAAAGCAACATGATGCTGCCAAAACTGAAAAGACAGCAGATGCTAAAACAGTTGCCAATGATACGATTCCCAAGAGCAGTGACACTTTAAGTACAGGAAAGGGACAGGAAAAATATGATTACATAAGCAGGTCAAAAAAAAGGGTTTATGACCTGATACCTATTTTTGCTGCTGTCTTAGCATTGTATCTTCTGACATATTTTCTATACGGCAAAAGAAAAAATAGGTATCAGGTCACAAACACCACCAACACACCCACAC
>CAZSJF010000332.1:0-3479 GCA_964606705.1 uncultured Bacteroidales bacterium | reverse complement strand
CAACAAAAGACAACTGGAAAACTTATGAATGGGGCAACTGCGACAGGAATCCTTATGTAAACCCATACAGAGGCGAAGAGGTTTTGTCCCCCATGCACATATTGGATATGAGCTGGACAGCCTTGCTGATGCTGAGATGGTATGATGAACTGGAAAAAGACCAGAGGCTTGTTGATTATGCCGTAAATTACGGAAATGCTCTTTTACCGCTGCAGGATGAAAAAGGTTATTTCCCGGCATGGCTTGACAAAGAGACATTTGAAGTTAAAGACGTTTTAAACCAGTCGCCGGAAACTTCCCTGTCCGTTACTTTTCTGCTCAAACTTTACGAAATAACAAAAGACAAAAAATATCTTGAATCAGCACAGAAAGCCATGAATATTATCATCAAAGAAATAATACCCGAAGGCCGATGGGAAGATTTTGAAACATACTGGTCATGCTCAAGATTCGGCTCCGATGACATGGTTGGAAAAAAATTCGAAAGAAACAACATGTATAAGCAATGTAATTTTTCAATATTCTGGACTGCTGAAGCATTATATTACTTTTATAAAACCACCGGTGATAAAAATTATCTTGATATAGGGCAAAGATGCCTCGATGAACTTCTCATGACACAGGCATCATGGCAGCCACCGTATATTTACATTAACACACTTGGCGGCTTCGGAGTGATGAACGGTGATGCCGAATGGAACGATGCCCGTCAGAGCCTTTTTGCCGAACTTATAATTCAATACGGTAAAGAATTAAATAAAGAAGAATACATACAGCGCGGGATAGCAGCACTGAAAGCCTCTTTTGTCATGATGTACTGCCCTGAAAATCCCAAGACAAAAGTACAGTGGGAAAAGAAATGGTTTTTTTTCAACGAAAAAGATTACGGTTTTATGATGGAAAATTACGGTCATGAAGGATATACAAGCCCTGAAGGCAGAGGTATAGGAGGAGTAACACATTACGACTGGGGCAACGGCTCGGCAGCAGAAGCCTATAACAGGATCATTGACCACTTCGGAGAAAAATTCATTGGAAAAAATTAATGAGACTATAAAGTTTTATTTTCCTGTACACAGTTTAGAATCAGGCTAAAATTATTAATTTTAAAATATCTTTTGTTTTCACCTGTATTCCCGGGCACCTGCTCTCCCTGCATCCTGCCACATTCAACACTTTAATATTATTGCCCTTAAACCATTTTTCAAAATCAGCTTTTACACTATCAATATCCTCTGTCATTTCTATGAAAAGATGAGGTTTTTTATATTTTTTACACAGTTTTATTGTCAGAATAGTACCATTGTCAGTTATATTATTGCCGGTCAGTATCAAAGTTCCGTCAGAATCCAGAATATTTTTTTCGGTTCGTCTGGGATAATCTCTGCTGTCAGTTTCTTTAACAGGATATTTTTCAGGAATTACGCCTGTCTCACATATTCTGCCTTTGGGACACCAGCCGCCACAGTCAATACCTTTTTCAAGAGCAAAATCCAATGCTCCCATGTCAACACCTGTTTGTCCACCAGAAATTATTTTTTTTAGCTGCATAAAGATTCTTTTTTAACTAATCAGTATTTTACAATGCTTTTGTTCACGCAAAGAAAACGCAAAGAAAAATCGCAAAGCACGCAAATACCTGACATTAAAAATAAAAAAATCTCTGCGGTCTTTGCGTAATATTTTGCGGCCTTTGCGTGAAATCGCACTTTACCACTTAATCAAAATAATATCATATTTTTTAAAAAAACATATTGATTAGTTATCTTTTTATATATTTTTGTAAAAACTTAACAAAATTATCAAACTTATGAAAAAGACATTATTATCGTTAGCAATTATTGCATCATTCGGTTTTGTACATGCACAAAAATATGACTATAACGGACTTGATGCAGGCATGAACAGTTTATACCGCTTATCCGATGCCAAAACCCGCTCAATAAGCCCTGAAAGCTTCACAGGAGAAAAAGGGAAAGCAGGCATGATGGAGCTCGAAAAAGGCACTGCAAAAGATGCAGCGCGCGATTTAGGGCTTGGATGGAAAGTTAATCCGTTCATAGATATTAAACCTGATTCTACATTTGTACTGGCAGACATTACAGGTCCCGGCGCTATACAGCATATATGGCTGACACCGGCAGGCGACTGCAGGCATATGATATTGAGAATGTACTGGGATGATGAAAAAGAACCTTCTATTGAAGTGCCGATCGGCGACTTTTTTGCTTCAGCATGGAGCGAATTCAGGCAGATATCATCACTCGCAATATGCGTGAACCCGGGCAATGCATATAACTGCTACTGGCCCATGCCTTTCAGAAAAAAAGCAAAAATCACCATTGAAAATATAAATGCTGAAAGTGTAAGAGTTTATTATCAAATAGATTATACCCTAACACAGGTGCCTGATGATGCAGCATATTTCCATGCACAGTTCCGCCGTGTGAACCCATTGCCTTATAAAGATGTATATACAATTGTTGACGATATAAAAGGTAAAGGACAGTTCGTAGGTACATACATGGCCTGGGGTGTTCACAATTCAGGATGGTGGGGTGAAGGAGAGATAAAATTCTATATGGACGGCGACAGCAAATTCCCTACAATATGCGGAACAGGTACTGAAGACTATTTCTGCGGGTCTTACTGCTTCCTTGTAAAAGACGATGCCACAAAAGACAGAAAATATCAGGAATACACCACTCCTTATGCAGGTATGCCTTATGTCAGCAAGCCCGATGGTGTTTACAAATCTCAGCAGAGGTTCAGCCTGTACAGATGGCATATTGCAGATCCTGTAAGGTTTGACAAAGACCTTAAAGTTACCATGCAGGCTTTAGGCTGGCGTGAAGGAAACCGTTATTTGCCTTTACAGGACGATATATCTTCGGTGGCTTTCTGGTATCAGACAGAACCGCATAATAAATTTCCCATACTGCCATCAAAGGATTACCTGGAGATACACTAAACCGCAGGGAATATATTTTGTAAAAATTTCTGACGGAGATAGAATACACACGGAGAAAATCGTGATACAATAACAACATTTTAAATAAAGCACATCCACCACCTGTATAATTTTTCTTTTCATACATTTGTAAAACCTAACAAAATTATCAGATCATGAAAAGAATTTTATTATCATTTGCAATTATTGCATCATCCGTTTTTGTATATACCCAGAATTATGAATATAACGGACTTGATGTAAACGCGAACAATTTATACCGTTTATCTGATGCAAAAACCCGTTCAATAAGCGCTGAAAACTTCACCGGAGAAAAAGGTAAAGGCGGCTCTACAGAAATAGGAAAAGGAATTACATCAGATGTAGCGAAAGAATTGGGACAAGGATGGAAGGTCAATCCATATATCATGTTAAAGAAAGATTCATCTTTCGTACTGGCAGATATTACAGGGCCAGGAGCGATACAGCATATATGGATTGACCCCCCCACCCCAAACACACCCAACAC
>CAZSJF010000331.1:1488-3488 GCA_964606705.1 uncultured Bacteroidales bacterium | reverse complement strand
TGTGCGTCTGATACAAGGTGATAAATTTCTTCTGTGGTGATATTATCTTTCAATTCAACGTTTTTGTATTTTGCCGCTGACTGCCTTAATTCCCTGAATGGTTTATTTCCTGCAATAACAAGGGGAATGTCAATATCATTGAAAACTTTGTTTACGAGAAATAAGGCCGCTTCATTATTTTCACCGACATTAAGGCTTGCGTGATACAATGCATAGTTTCCTTTACCTTCTTTAATGTCAACTGTTTCATGGGGATGAAAAGCGGAAATTACTTCAACATTCCTGTATCTTTTTGAAAAATAGAAATAATCATTCCTTGATATTGAGGCTATTCCGTCAGCATGTTCAAGTATTTTTTCATATTTCTTGAGCTTAATGGCTTCATTATAAAAATAATACTGCCTGAAAATATCTTTTTCCACTTTTGACAGGTGCTTATAATAAAGATGTTCTATATTATGAGTCCTTACGATTTTCCTTCTCTTTTTAAGCCTTTTGTCGTTAAGGTAATAACAACTGTGAAGCCCTTCAAACAAAATAGGATAGTTGTCTTTCAATAGGTTATTAATAAGTTCTTCAGAGGAACGGGTAACAACAATGTAAGGCTTTCTGCTGAAAAGATATGTTTTGGAAACAAGCCTTTTGTAGTAATTTACAGATTCACACATCTTGTTAAGTTCAGGCGCATGCTCCCTGTCATATTCAAAACAGTGCAGATGTATCTTTATCCCTGCATCATGAAAAGCTTTGATTTTATAATAAACGTCTATTGCTCCTCCATAGTTCACAGGAACAGGAATATCAAAGGATATGATATGTATATGCCGGTTATTTGTGTCTTTCATATGCATTGATTAATTTTTTCTCTTCGTTCTCCCAGCAAAGTTCTTCTGATGCAATTTTAAGATTTTTTTTCCAGATTTCTATGTTTTCCCTGTCATTTAACATGGATTTTAATTTTTCTGCTATGTGCCGGGGTTCATGATTTTCAATGAGCAAACCTATATCATATCTGCAGAAGATCTTTTTTATTTCAACCAGGGGCGAAGCCAGTACAGGTATTTCTGCCTGTATGTAGTCGAAAAGCTTGTTCGGCAGGCTGTACCTGTAGTTAATACTTGTATCTTTATCCAGAGTCAGCCCAACATTTGCGCACATTGTATATTTAAGCATCTCATTATAAGGAAGTTTAGGGATGAAAATAACTTTATTTTCAAGTTTAAATTCCGGAACTTTTAGTTTAAGAATATCAATAACATCACCGCCTCCCAGGATAAGAAGGATTGCATTATCAATATACTGCATTGCTTCCACTGCTTCTTCAGCACCCCTGTGTATGTTAATTCCTGAACCCTGCAGGATTATGATTTTTTTATCCCGGGGTAATCCTAATGACTCTCTTGAAACCTTTAACTCAGGATTTATTTTATGAGACAGATTCCTTATAACTGCGGGAGTTATGCCGTAATCTTTATAATACAATTCTGCTATTGAATCATTTACTGTAATAACCTGTTTCAGTTTCGGGAAGATGTTCTTTTCTATAGTTTTCCATATTTTACGGACAAAATTCCGGTTTTCCAGTTCTGGCACACCTGTAAAGTACTCATGTGCATCATACACGAGAGGGATTTTTTTTAGCTTGTGGATGAGATAATTGGGCAGCAGCGTGTCTAAATCATTTGAAACAAGAAGGTTTGTTTTTCTGAATAACAGATAGAAAAACAGGCGTATATTATATTCAGCGTAGAAACATGGGCCTTTTTCAAAAAGCAGCCTGAACCTGTATGTCTTGTAATCTCTTGTTCCTATATTAAGACTGTTTCTTTTTCTTCTTCCTACAAGAGTTACATCAAAATTCAGTTTTGTTAGTGTATTGCAGACCTTATCAACCCTCTGGTCTGTAACCAAATCATTTATAACCGAAACAATCACCCTTATCAAAAATATTTTACATTTTTAAAAGGGTGATTGTTTAGGTTATAAATGATTTGGTTAAA
>CAZSJF010000331.1:0-1478 GCA_964606705.1 uncultured Bacteroidales bacterium | reverse complement strand
AAATGTAAAATATTTTTGATAATTACAAGTTAAGTTGTTTGAAAATGTTTAATTTTTTTGTTCAGCTTTGCTTTGATAATATTTTAACTTATTTTTGTCAATATTATTGTGTATGTTGATAAAAGAAAATTTTTCACTCAAAAAGTATAATACATTCGGTATTGATGTAAAAGCCAGATGTTTTGCTGAATTATCTTCAGATGATGAAATAAAGGCTTTTATCAGAAGTGATTCATTCCTTAACAACAGCAAGTTCCTTATATTAGGCGGTGGAAGCAATATGTTGTTTACGGGAGATTTTGACGGCGTTGTGGTGAAAATAAATACTAAAGGCATTAAAATCGTAAGGGAAAGTAAATTTTTTACTTACGTACAGGCAAATGCAGGCGAAATATGGAATGAGGTGGTGCAATATTGCGTAAGAAATAATTATTATGGCATTGAAAATTTATCCCTGATACCAGGCAATGCAGGTAGTGCGCCCATCCAGAATATCGGAGCCTATGGAGTAGAGATCAAAGATGTATTCTTCAAATTAAATGCCCTGGATATCTCTTCGGGGGAAGTGAAAAATTTTTCAAAAGAAGACTGCAGATTTGGATACAGGGACAGTATTTTCAAGAATGAACTGAAAAACAAATTTGTCATACTTAACATAGTGCTTAAATTAAGTAAAGAGCCTTGTTTTAATGTAGAATATGGCAGTATCAGGGAAGAGTTGGGCAAAACAGGAAATACAGAGCTTACGCTTGCATCGGTGAATCAGGCGGTATGCAACATTAGAAATAGCAAATTGCCTGCTCCTGAAATAATAGGTAATGCAGGCAGTTTTTTTAAAAACCCTGTTATAAGTAAACAGAAATATGCCGAACTTAGAGTTCAGTTTCCTGACATAAATGCTTTCAAAATTATAGATAACAACTATAAACTCTCTGCAGGGTGGCTTATTGAACAGTGCGGATGGAAAGGCAAGAGAAGGGGTGATGCAGGTGTGTATGAAAAGCAGGCTCTTGTTATTGTAAATCACGGAAATGCCACTGGAGCCGATATTATTAATATGGCAGAAGATATCAGACAATCGGTTTATGACAGATTTGGCGTTAACCTGGAAAATGAAGTAAACATAATATCATAATTGAATAAGAATGATCAGTAATAGGAAAATATTGTTTTTTATCAATCCTAAAGCGGGAATGAGGTATAAAAGGAATGTCTCTGATATAATAGAAAACAGTTTCGATAAAAATTATGAAATAGTTTCCGGCATATATTCCGATAACGAAACCGATGAGATAATAAAGAATGCTCTTGCTGAAAATTATAATGTTATTGCAGTTATCGGCGGTGACGGCACTGTTAACAAAGTGGCAAAACACCTTGTAAATACAGAAACAACACTTGCAATAATACCCACAGGTTCGGGCAACGGGCTTGCACGGCATCTTGAAATACCCCAAAAACCAAACACACCCAACACA
>CAZSJF010000330.1:0-3497 GCA_964606705.1 uncultured Bacteroidales bacterium | reverse complement strand
GCATATTTTAATATATAAATTCAATAAAATACCTTATTCGGTATAAACTCTAATATAAATTAAAAGAGGAGCACCATTCATGCACTCCTCTGTATGTTATTCATGCCTGGTATATTATATTCCTGACACTATTTCTTCGTCAACAAGGATACGCCCGCAATATTCGCATACGATAATTTTGTTATGCAGTTTAATGTCCAGTTGTCTTTGCGGGGGGATTTTGTTAAAGCATCCGCCGCAGGCATCCCTTTCGATCTTAACAACAGCCAGCCCGTTTCTTGCATTCGTCCTGATTCTTTTATAGGCAGTCAGGAGCCTTTCTTCAATATATTTCTGATTTTCTTCTGATTTTTTACGCAGCTTCACTTCGTCTTTCTCTGTCTCTGCTATGATATCATCCAATTCTGCTTTTTTGACATTCAGATTATTTTTTAATTCTTTTATTTCTTTGTTTGACAGGTCTATAGATTCCTTTTTAGCGTCGATGAGCAGTTTGAATTCTTTGATTCTTTTTTCACACAGTTGTGTTTCCAGCCCCTGATATTCTATTTCTTTAGCTAATGAATCATATTCCCTGTTGTTTCTTACGTTTGATTTCTGGGATTCATATTTTTTTATCATTGCCTTGCATTCGGTAATGGCATTCTGCTTAACTGTTATTTCTTTTTTAATAGAATCCATTTCTTCCGTATAATTGGTGACCCTTGTTTCAAGTCCTGCAATTTCGTCTTCAAGGTCTTCTACTTCAAGAGGCAACTCACCCCTGACGATCCTTATTTTATCTATTTTGGAATCGATTTGCTGCAGGGTGAATAATGCTTTAAGCTTTTTATCAATTGACACACCTTGTTTTTTATCTTCTTTTTCAGGAAGGATTTTTACAGGGGGTACATGAGTTGTTTTTTCTTTTTCTTTTAATTCTTTTTTCACAGTCATCTCCTTTTTTGTTATTATTTTATTACTCTCACTGACTTGTTTTTTAGCTTTGGGTTTGCTTACAGCCGGAGCTGCTTTAACCTTAACCTTCTCTTTTTTAACAATTACTTTCTTTTTTGCCTGAACTTTTTTTTCTTTAACCTGCTTTTTGGCTTTGGGTTTTGCTGCCGGAGCGGGTTTCTTTTTTGCTGTTTCTTTTTTGCTTTTCTGTTTAGGCTTATTGGAACCGGTTTTTACTTTTTTTGCCATATAATATATTTTTAAAAATAGTTAATAGGGTTAGTATTAATATTTGTAATTAGAACTGCAAATTTAGGAAATTTTTTGTTCAGAACAGAATATATTAATTCTTTGGTGAATTGTTCGCTTTCATAATGGCCTGTATCTGCTATTATTATTCTGCCTTCGGCGGAAAAAAAGTCGTGGTATTTAACATCTGAAGTTATAAGAATGTCTGCTCCTTCATATATAGCTTCTGATATCAGGGCACTCCCGCTGCCTCCGCATATAGCGACCTTTCTGATCTTGTTTTTAAGCAGTTTTGAGTGCCTGATGGTTTTTGCCCCTGTTATTTCTTTTATCCTTGACAGGATTTTAGTGCATGTTTCTTCTTTTTTCAGTTCACCGATGATGCCTGTCCCGGCATTGCCGGATTTGTTTTTAAGTGAATAAATATCGTAAGCCACTTCTTCATACGGGTGGGATGCAAATAATGCGTCTAAAACCTGCTTTTCTTTATAAACAGGATATATTGTTTCTATCCTGATCTCATCCTCATGGTGCAGTTTTCCGATGGCGCCCACATAAGGATTTGTATTTTCGCCTGCCCTGAAAGACCCTTTTCCCTGTGCAGAAAAGCTGCAGCAGTCATAGTTCCCTATATTTCCTGCCCCTGCGTTGAATAATGCCGTTTTAACCTGTTCCGCTTTGTCCAATGGGCAGAATGTTACAAGTTTCCTTAACATATTTTCTTTTTTCAGCAAAGGGGTGGTATTGACAAGTCCAAGCTTTCCGGAAATTATGCTGTTAACTCCGTTAATGACATTATCAAGGTTGGTGTGTATGGCGTATATACATATGTTGTTCTTAATAGCTTTGGTTATCACCCTTCCTGTCATGCTGTTGCCGTTGATTCTCTTCAGGTTGTTAAATATCAGAGGGTGGTGGGATATTATCATATCGCATTTTTTATCAATCGCTTCATCAATGATTTCCTCTGTAACGTCAATACATGTCAGCGCTTTATGAACCTCTGCATCGTGATTTCCTATTAATAATCCCGAATTGTCATAAGCTTCCTGAAGGTAGAGGGGAGCATAATTTTCCAGACATTCTGTTATTTGTTTTATTTTCATATTTGGTGATTCTAACCTGATTCACAAAGATAAAAGTATTTTATGAATTAATCAGGCTAAATTATTTCTCAAAAATTAAGATAAAACAAGGAATGTTAATAAAATTGTGGGAAATTTATTTGTATAAAACTTCCGGATTAAAATTGAATCCGGTTTTGCAGGGAATTATTGATTATTCTATGACTTGTAAATTTGCCGGTAATTAATACATAGTTCCAGACCAGATTGAGCGTGATGAAGTACAATTTAGCTTCACGTATTCTAAACAATTCATATCCCCTCCATCAATACTAATTTCCCCCGTACAACCATTCCAATGATTATTATTATAATCCAACATACGTACATGAGGTCCTCGCGAAGAACACACCCAAGTATATGCATATACGTTTTCGCCATTAATTGTATATTCATATATTGATAATGAAGGATTAATCTCATTATTTCCTTGAGCATAATAACAAATACAATCAGGAGAAACTTTTTTAAATTTCAAAATGTCATCTTTTACCCATTTGGGAATATCATCAGGATAGTCTTTCTTACACTGATTAAAACAAATCAATAGAATAATCAGCGCTGAATATAAAATTATTTTTGTTTTCATTTTTCATATTTTTTTAAAACGTATAACCAAAATCAAAAGATATATATGAAAAGTAATACCTCCATGGATCAAAGAAAAATTCATTTTTATAATAAAATATTTTAAAAGAAGGCACCAATCCTGTCCTGAAAAAGAAGCCACCATCCTCTTTCTGATATCTGAAACCTAATATTCTTGTAAAAAGATATAATCTCGAGCCATAGAGATTATCTACAAGATGAATATCCCCTGTTAACCCACAACCTATTTCAAAATAATGTTTCTTGCCAATCATATAATTTATTTCTATTGGCAATATTAATGAATTGTTAAATAATTCATCCCCTATATAATTTTTATATACATTAGGAATCCCCATAGGATCAACATAATAAGTTCCATTGTGTCCCCTTGCTCTCATAGACACACCGCCCCTTAAACTAATTAAATGCTTTTTCTCTTTAACAATTATCCAATCATAATTAAAAGAATATAGTCCACCATTTCCTAATAACTCAAAAAACACTGTATTCCTCGCAAAGTCTTTTTCTTTAACCTGCAATGAATCGTTCTGAGCAAATAAAGAGGCACTAAAAAACCAACCAAACACACCCAACACA
>CAZSJF010000329.1:0-3519 GCA_964606705.1 uncultured Bacteroidales bacterium | reverse complement strand
GTGTTGGGTGTGTTTGGTGTTGTTGTTAGACAGTGATGATATAGAAAAATAGATGTATTAAAATCAGGCTAAATTAATCAGTAATTCCAAAAGGTATGATTTTAATAAGAGTTATACCAACTGCCGCACATACTCTCGAAGATGTTGAATATACTCTAAAGGCTTTCTCAGATATAAAAGCCAATCTGGATGCAGGTAAATACAAAAATGTGAATTTCGCCAAAGTAGAAACGGATAAATAAATTAATATTTCCCTGCTTTTCTTTCGTTATTATTGATTAATTTAGCCTGATTTTAATACATCTATTTTTCTATATCATCACTGTCTGACAATATGCACCTGAAGAAACTGCAGCTTACGGACTTTAAGAATTTACACGAGATAAATATCGAATTATCCGAAAAAATAAATTGTTTTATCGGTAATAACGGTGCTGGAAAAACCAATCTCCTTGATGCCATATACTACCTGTCATTTTGCAAAAGCTATTTTAACTCAATAGAAGAAATGAATATCATGCATGGTGCGGATTTTTTCAGCATCCATGGCACTTATCATGAAAATGACAATGTTAACACCATAAACTGTTCATTAAAAAAGAACTACAAAAAACTGTTCAAATTCAACAAAAAGGAATATGACCGCCTTGCCGACCACATAGGCAAAATTCCCCTGATAATCATCTCGCCTTCTGACAGCAACCTCATATACAGCGGCAGCGAGGAACGCAGAAAATTTTTTGATGCGGTAATATCGCAGTTTGACAAAATATATATGGATGTCCTCATCAACTATAACAAAGCCCTGAACCACAGGAACGCCCTGCTTAAAAAATTCAGCGAAACCAACAGGTTTGTAAAAGCCGATATAGAGATATGGGATAAGCAGTTAACAGAGCTGGGAAATAAAATACATATAAGAAGGGCCGGCTTTATAAAAGAATTCATGCCTTTATTTCAGAAATATTACGAATTTATTACCGACAAAAAAGAATATGTGGATATAACCTATGATTCACACCTGAATAATAACAGCTTTGCCGATTTGCTGGATAAATCATCTGCGGCAGACAGGCAGGCGCAATATACCACGACAGGCACGCACAAAGATGATTTCATCTTCAGGATAAACGATTACCCTGTTAAAAAATTCGGCTCACAGGGACAGCAGAAATCATTTATTATTTCCCTGAAACTGGCCCAGTTTGACTACACAAAAAAAATGAAGAAATTCAAACCCCTTATCTTGTTTGATGACCTGTATGACAAACTTGACGACCTGAGAATAAATAAGATAATGGAGCTTGTCAGCACCAACAACTTCGGGCAGATATTCATCACCGATACCAATAAAAACCATATAAAAGAAACTATTGAAAAACTCAATATCGATTACAAAATATTTGAAGTAGAGACTGGACAAGTAAACCTGACTAATTCATAAAATACCTTTATCTTTGTGAAACTTAGTGCCTTTGTGTCTTGGTGGCGGAAATTTTTCTTGCCACTAAGGCTCTAAGACACAAAGAAATCACTAAGTTTGTAAATTCATCAGGACAAGTAAATTAAAACCATATCCCTGTGAAAAAAGACAACGGACAAAGTTTAAAAGAGGCTATAAATGAGTTAATTAACACTTATCATTTAAAGGAAAACCTGAATAAGACAAAATTAACAGGTTCATGGGATAAAATTGTGGGAAAAATGATAGCAAAACATACTCTTAGTTTATATATTAAAAAAGATACGCTGCATGTAAAACTGGATTCATCAGTATTAAGAGAAGAGTTGTCCTATGCAAAACAGGAAATAATAGACAAGGTAAACGAAGAGATAGGGGAAGATTACATCAAAAAAGTTATTTTTGAATAAAAAATGCTTAAAAACCTGAATATAGATAAAACATGGACACTGTTTCTTGACAGGGATGGCGTTATTAATAAAACCAATAATAACGATTACATTGCTGAATGGGAACAATTTGTATTTCAACCTGATGTCATGGATGCATTAAAAAAACTGTCAGGGATATTCGGAAAAATAATTATAGTCACCAATCAGGAAGGCATAGGAAAAGGGATGATAACGGAAGAAAGCCTGTCGGCTGTCCATGAAAAAATGCTTGAAGAGATCAGAAAAAACGGCGGAAAGATAGATAAAATATATTTCAGCAGGGATGAAAAAAAATACAACAATACAAGGCGTAAACCTAACATACACATGGCTGTTGAAGCAAAAAAAGACTTTCCTGAAATAGATTTCAAAAAATCCGTTATGGTCGGGGATTCAATTACAGATATGGAATTCGGGTTTAAAATGAAAATGAACAATGTGTTTTTATGCGATGACACAGATGCTGAAAGAAACCATGATCAACTGATAAACTATACTTTTAATAATTTATTTGAATTTTCACAGAGCCTGTAAAATGAAAATAACACTGGTAAGCACATATGACACTGCAGGCGGCGCTTCAATAGCGTGTAAAAGGCTGCTCCATGCACTGAATTCGGTTAATGCAGATGCAAAGATGCTGGTGCAAAGGAAGAACTCCTCCGATGCCCTTGTTGAAACCACCACCAAATCAAAGTGCAAGGAATGGATGAATTTTTACCGCTTCGCTTACGAAAGGCTGGTATTTGCATCTCTTGAAAGGTCGAAAGAAATCCGCTTTGCCTTCTCCCCTGCCAATACAGGCGAAGATATTTCAAAGAACAAACTGATAAAAGAAGCTGACATCATTCACCTCCACTGGATCAACCAGGGATTCCTGTCATTAAAAACCATACAGCAGCTTATAAAACTGAACAAGCCGATAGTGTGGACACTTCACGATATGTGGGCTTTTACAGGCGGGTGCCATTACAGCGGGGAATGTAACGCATATACTACAGAATGTCAGGATTGCCATTTTCTCAAAAACCCTCACAAAAAAGACATCTCAAATAAAGTATGGCATAAAAAAATGGACATGCTTAAAGATGCAAATATCACTATTGCAACATGCAGCAGGTGGCTTGCCGGGCTTGCGGGAAAAAGCCATATACTGAACGGCAAATATATTGAAGCCATCCCGAATCCCATTGATACAAACATTTACAAACCTGACGAAAAAAATGCAGCAAGGCAGAAACTTAACCTGCCTCTGAACAAAAAACTTATCCTGTTCGGAGCAGGAAATGTTATGGATAAAAGAAAAGGCATAAGCTACCTCATTGATTCATTAAAACTGCTCAAGGAAAAACACAGCAATATTTCAGAAGACATTGAACTTGTCATATTCGGCAAAACCAGAACGGATATTGCAAGCCTGTTTCCTTACAGATTAAACAACCTTTCTGTCTTAAATTCTGAAGAAAAGATCGCTGAACTATATAATGCTGCCGATATATTTGCACTGCCTTCAACAGAAGACAACCTGCCGAACACGGTCATGGAATCCCTTGCCTGCGGCACACCTGTTGTTGCTTTCAATACAGGCGAAGATATTGCAAAAACCAACCAAACACACCCAACACA
>CAZSJF010000328.1:0-3525 GCA_964606705.1 uncultured Bacteroidales bacterium | reverse complement strand
AAGACAAGCGGCTTGCAGATTCCATAGCTTTTGTCACAGAAAAAGAAAAGAGCAGACTTCGTGCAGATTCTTTGGCAAATGCAGAATTATTAGCAAAAGAAAAAGACAAACGGCTTGAGGATTCTATAGCTCTTGTTGCAGAAAAAGAAAAGAACAGGCTTCGTTCAGATTCACTGGCAGAGGTGTTGACCCATGAAAGGATGAAGCACACTTCTGACTCGCTGTTGCAGGTTGCCGATGAAAGAAACAAAAAACGTATAACCGACTCCATAAATGCCATTGCAGAAAAAAGGAACAGCAGTTATCAGATGGATTCAATAGCGAAAGTATTGGAAAAAGAGCGCATAAAAAAACAAGCCGATTCTGCTATTACTGCCGTTGAAATGATAAAGGAAAAACGTAAGGCAGATTCAATAGCGAATATTATAGAAAGGGAAAGAATAAAGCAAAAAGAGGATTCTGCTATTGCTGCTACTGAATCATACAGGATGAAACGGATAAAGGATTCTATCGTAAATGCCTGTGAACTGTTAAAATTAGCACAGAAAACGGATTCAATAATGGCAGTCCTGAATGCAGAAAGAGAGAAAAGGAAGATGGATTCCTTAATTGCTTTAAGAAAAATAGAGCAGGCAAAACATGAAGCTGATTCTCTTGCCTTGGTTCTTGAGAAAAAACAGAAATCAGGCAAAGATAAAGAGGTTGACAGGATTGTTCAGAACCTTGATGCATATGCCAAAGAAGCAACCATTAATTTTATTGAAAATAGTAATTTATCATTCACTGTTCAGCTCGGAGCAGGTAATATGAGGGAAGATTATTTCAGCAAAGTTGAGGGTATCAAAGTGATTCATTGTAAAGACGGGATTGTAAGATATATCGTAGGGGAATTTAAAATGAAAAATGATGCCGTTGTGTTCAAAAATAAAATGGTGGAATTAGGCTTTACAGACTGTTTTGTCAGGACTATGGAGTCTGTAAACAATCTCAGAAACTGATAAAAATAAATTCATATCTGATGAGAATAATAATAATTATAAACGGCCCTAATTTAAATCTTCTTGGAAAGCGCGAAAAGGAAATCTATGGCGATGTTCCTTTTGAAAAGTATTTAAAGAAATTAAGAGAAGGGTATAAAAAGGTCAGAATTGATTATTTTCAGAGCAATGTGGAGGGTGAGATAATAAATAAACTTCATGAGGTTGGTTTTTCTTATGACGGGATAATCCTTAATGCAGGCGGCTACACTCATACTTCTGTTGCTATTGCTGATGCTGTCAAGGCAATAACCACACCGGTGATAGAAGTTCATATTTCCAATATTTATTCACGTGAAGAGTACCGCCATAAATCAATGCTCGCGCCTCATTGTAAGGGTGCGATTATCGGGTTAGGTTTGGATTCTTATAAACTTGCTGTTCAGAGTTTTGTGTGACGGATTGGTAATTGGGAGTTTCAATATGTTGTAATTGTCATAAACTCAGAATGTCATGCATGGCATGGGATATGAGAGCCTGTTGATGCCTGTCAATATCCATCCTATATAAGTAATGGATATTTCAAAAGCACCTTTGTAATTGGTAGCATTATGTAAACTGGAAGTGTTGATGTCATAACTGAAATTCATTTGCCATTCATTATATCTTATACCTGTCATAAGAACAAATGCATCGGCTATCCTGTATTCCGTACCTACATAAATGCTGGAAAGGATAATATCTGAATTGAGATTTTTTTCGATAATAGCACCAAAGTTAAATTCTCTGGAATTTTTCTGCTTCATAAAAAGTACACTGGGAATTACAAGAAAATTATTTTCCAGATAATAATTACACCTCCAGTACAAAACAGTTTTTACAGGAAGTTTGTATATATTCTGTTCAAGAAAAGATTCATTCGGCCTGTTAAGATGGAACAAAGCCAATCCGGTTCTCATTTTATACTTTTTTGGTATAGTGTAGCAATAATTAATTCCGGCATTTAAATCAAATTTAATAATGTTATTGTCATATATTGCTTCTCCGCTGGGTATATTTGAATAAAAGTCCTGTCCGTAAAACTGGCTTGCAAAAGTAAGTTTGTTGGCATCAATTTTTTTCTGAAAAAATCCGGTCTGAAAACCTACAGATAAAAGTTTGTTCTGCCATCTGTCAAAAGCTTTTATATATGAAAAGCCGGGCATTATCTGCAGCCTGCTCAGGCCATTTTCACCCGTTTTATCATTAAATATGAGTAACCCTAATCCTAAAATATCTCCTTTAAGTTTTCCTTCAAGAGTGCCGTAGTCAGCAGAAACAGATGAAGTGACAAATGGTGATGCTATGCTGTTCCATTGGCACCTGTGATTTAACACTGCCCTGAAATTGCCGTTTTTGTTGCTGCCGATAATGCCTGTTAATGCTGGATTAAGAGTTAAAGGGGCGTTTTGAAACTGGGAAAAATGTATATCCTGTGCATTTGCATTTATTATGCAGCAGGTTGCAGCAAACAGCAGAAATAATATGTTTTTTAATTTATTCATTACCCTTAAACACAATGTTATCTTATAAGGTCAAAATTGCCCTTTTGCAAATGCGATTCTTTGTTAATTCCCATTTTACAGATTATATAATAAGAATATGTAGCCGACTCCTGTGGTTTGCCTTTGAAATTTCCGTCCCATCCCTGGCTGATATCTTTGGTCTCAAACACCATCTGCCCCCACCTGTTGAAAATTTTAAATTCATCCAGTTCCACAATACCTGAATGAAAAGGGAAGAATATGTCATTTAACCCGTCTCCGTTGGGAGTAAATGCAGACGGCAGTTTTATGAAATCCTCGGCAGAAATAAATATTTTCTTTATTATCGAATCCACGCATCCTTCATTGAAGACAATAAGTGTAACTGATAATTCACCGGCCTGCAGTTTGTCAAATACAGGATTTTTGATATTGCTGGAATCAATATCCCCGAAATACCATTGCCAGTATTCTGCATTTGATGACAGATCATTGAAATTAATGTTTGTGTTGGAAAGGGATGGATTCAGAGGGTTGTATGCAAATTCAGCAGTAACATCTTTATAAGCATTAACAATAGCAAAAGTGTCAAGGGAGCACTTATTGTCAAAATACTTTGCAGTCAGGACTATTTTGTATTCCCCATTGTAGCTGTATGTATATAATACAGGGTTTCCGTTTATAATTGTTCCGTTTCCTAAATTCCATTTAAGAGAGTTAATAATAACTGATGAATCAAGATTTATTGCTGTAAGAGATATATTGAAAGGAATACATCCGGTAGAATCGGATATTGTCAGGTTTATATCCGGCTTTTTACATACACTTATAAGGTTGGTGTCAGAAGAAGTACATCCTATTGTACTGACAGCATTCAGTGTGATGGTATAATTTCCTGTAGAATCAAAGTAATAAGACGGAGATATTTCTATGCTTGTATCTCCGTTTCCGAAGTTCCATTTGAATTCCAGTGGAAAGGCAGATGTCGTTGTATTTTCAAAAAACAACCAAACACACCCAACACA
>CAZSJF010000327.1:0-3531 GCA_964606705.1 uncultured Bacteroidales bacterium | reverse complement strand
TTCATCGCGATGAAAATGACCGGTAATAACAGCTTTGACATTATATGAATTTATAAGTTTGATCCATTTATCCTTTACATCATCGGGGTATTCTTTATGCATTTTGTTGTCATAAAAATTATCCACCATGGGTGTATGATGAAAGATTATCACAGGTTTGCCTTTGTATTTTTCAAGAGTGCTTTCAAGCCATTTAAGTTGCTTCATCGTAGTGTCGTGATGGCATATTAATAAAGGTTCGGTAAATGTAAGTATGAACACAACACCATTACATTCTGCGACACTGTTTACATCTTTAAAGTTTTCTTTATATATTTTCAGGCATTCGTCATAATTGTTCTCTAAAATATCATGATTGCCCGGCAGCAGGTAATAAGGTTTTTTCAGCTTGTTAAGGATATCAATCCCTTTTTTAACAGCTTTGGGATTAGTTATGTTATTCTGGAAAATGTCGCCTGTAATTACAACACATTTTATGTCAAAAGGAAGGTTGTTCACAGCATTTACAACTTGTTCCGCACGCCGGTTATGTTCACATTTACCGAAGTGTGTGTCTGATATCTGCACAAAATAAAAATGACTGCTGTCATTAGTCTGCGGCAGGCTTACAAATGGCAGTAATATTAATAGTATCAGGAGATATGTAATTTTATATTTCATAGGTTTAATAAGTAAATGTTTCTGATTTATTTATTAAAAAATTTATCAATAATAGTTAAAAATTCATTATGAACAAGAGTATTTGTTGCAATAATTTCCCTGCCGAATATATAATCATCATTTCCCTTGAAATCCGAAACTTTTCCTCCGGCCTGTTGAACGATAAAAGCTCCTGCTGCCACATCCCATGGTTTCAGCCCGTATTCGTAAAAACTTTCGAACCTGCCGCATGCAACATAAGCCAGGTCAACGGCAGCGGAACCCAAACGCCTGACACCGGGTGTATTTTTCATCAGGTATTTAAGCAGTTCCATGTATTCATCCAGTTTGCCATAGTCATAATAAGGGAAGCCGGTTGCTATAAGAGACCCGGACAACTTATTGATCTTTGAAACTTTTATTTTAGTATTATTCATGAATGCGGGGCTTTTTTTCCATGCATAAAAACATTCTTTTGTATTTATTTCATAAATAACACCGAGTATTATTTTGTTTTTATGTATAAGGGCTATGCTTATAGAGTAGCATGGTATAGCGTGGATGAAGTTAGTTGTCCCGTCAAGAGGGTCAATTACCCATGTGTATTCTTTTGTATTGTGTGATGGTGTGCTTTCTTCAGCTATGAATCCGGAGCCGGGCAGTATTACGGAAAGTTTATCTATTATCGTTTTTTCAGCAGTTTTGTCAACATAGGTAACAAAATCATGGGCACCTTTAAGTTTGATGTCCGAGGATTTAATCCGGCTGACCTCATTTTGTATGAATGCTCCTGTGCTTTTACTCAGCTTGCACACTTCCTTACATATCAGCTCTAAGTTCATACTGCCGGTATATTTATGATTTCTGCTGAACAGTCTTGTTTTTATTAAAGTACCACAAACCGGCAATACCTGAAATAAGAAGTATTACGGATATAATTTCAGCCTGTGTTATATGAAGGTTCCCTATATGATATTTATTGTTGACTCTTATTTGTTCGATCAGGAAGCGTTCAACACCGCTCATTATAAGGAATATGGAAAACAGGATTCCCGGTGTTTTTATTTTTTTTCTTGTAAACCACAATGCAAGGAATAATATAATGCACATAGCTGTCTCATATAGCTGTGTAGGATATACCGGATTTTCCAGGGCAAAGCAGTATTTTCCGCAGCAGTCTTTTACAGGCATGCCTTCTCTTAGCACGTTATGCGGGAAGTTATAAGTCCATGCCCAGTCGGGCAGGAAGCTAAGCCATACCGGTTTCGGATTAAGATTTTCTATGCCCCAGCATCCGTCTCCTGATATCATACATCCTATGCGGCCTATTGCATAGGCAAGCATTATGGCGGGAGCGGCGGTATCTATCAGATACCTCCAGTGAATGTTGTTTCTCCTGCCGTAAATGATAAGGGCAGCGGCTGCAACTATAAGGCCGCCGTAATATGTCAGCCCACTGAACGAAATCAAAGAACCTATGGGATCTTTTATAAGTTCGTCAATATTTTCAAGATTATGGAATATCTTAGCTCCTAAAAGCCCGAAAACAGCCGCTAATATTACAAAATTACTTGTCAGTTGGTAAGGGTGGATCGTTATTTCTTCCCATACAGGTTTGTCCCGTTTTTCCTTTTTCTTATCGCTGTACTTGAAATATGCAGAAATGATTCCGATAATAATTCCTCCTGCTAAGTTTCCCTGCATGGAAAGTATGTAATCCTGCGGGTTGTCGTTGAATTCTTTATAGTTTAATATTATTCCGACCAGCTTCATGCCTATGACAAATCCTACTAATCCTGATATCAGCAGTTCCTGTGTGCCGGCTGGTTTTCCTTTGAGGATCTTTTTCTTTATTGGTGATAACAGTCCTTCTTTTTCTTTTCTTTTAAGCTCGATCATCAGAAAATATGCTCCTGTGAGAAAAGCGATAGCCACCATAAGTCCGTAGCTTTGTATAGGTAAAGGAATATAAATGCCGAATAAATCTTTTATTAAATCACTCAGGGTCGGATACATAATATCTGATTTTGTTTATAATGATTTTCCTAAACAGATTAATTCATAAAATATCTTTATATTAATGAATCTTGGTGAAACTTAGTGCCTTTGTGTCTTAGTGGCAATTTTTCTCCTGCCACAAAGACTCTAAGACACAAAGAAATCACTAAGTTAATGAATTAATCAGGTTAACAAACATAAGATTTTTTTGAGAATTCTCTTAATATTATCTGAATATATTTTCTGTATTAATGAATAAAAACAAAAAAGGGTATCAATCGATACCCTTTAATATATAATTACAAGATATATTAATATCTGTCATTACGCCTGTCTGAAAAATTTCTGTTTCCTGAATTGAAACGTCTTTCTTTGTTTTCAGTTTTTGGCTTTGCTTCAGCAACAGTAAGCATTTTTCCGTGGAATTCGGTGTTGTTTAATTTTGATATGGCATCTGTAGCTTCTTCATTGTTTGCCATTTCAACAAAACCAAATCCTCTTGACCTGCCACTGAATTTGTCAGTGATAATTTTTGCTGAGTCAACTTTTCCGTGTCCTTCGAATAATTCTTTTAAGTCATTGTCTTTGACATCGTAACTTAAATTTGCAATGTAAATGTTCATAAGATTTTTTTAAATTGTTTAATTAATAAAACTTAGTGAGTTTGAAGACAGTAAGCAAAATAAATAAAAGAAATCAATTATTATGACATTCTGAAATCAATTCTCATTCTCATTTGAGGGTGCAAAGATAAGAAAATTATTTATATCACTGTAAAAATAAGGCATAAAAATGGCTTGACTGTAAATTATTTCTGATCGGATGTGTTTGTAAAAAGTTGTATATCAATATGTTAAATAAATTATGTTAAAAAATAATATTATTATAATAATG
>CAZSJF010000326.1:0-3544 GCA_964606705.1 uncultured Bacteroidales bacterium | reverse complement strand
ATGATGACTTTGCTAAAATCTACGAGAAATTTATTTCCACCGCATTCCAAGCCGTCCCGATATTTGCTATTTTTTTCATAGTTAATAAATTGATCGGGACTCGTGGAATGCTCCTATATCCTACACACTTAAATTCCTCTTGATTTTACGCAAATTTCTCATAGGCGGGTCTTTCTTGAATAAAAAAGGATGGCATAAATATGAAATTTGGCAACAGTTCTTGCCGAAGCCTGTCTGTCGATTTATCAGCCTTTGGCTGACAGGTAGGCTTTTTGCGATTGCTTTGCGCTAAGCAATCCTTGTCAGCGCATGAGTGTGGGTAAAAAAACAGAAGGACTCAGGTCAGGATAATTTCAGAATAACTGTTAGTACACATGTACACTACTCTGTGCAGACGGCAGGTAGTTTATTCCCAACCAGCATATCAGAAGTATCACAAAAGCTAAAGCAAGGATTACTGCATGGGTTTTATGCAGGGCGGGTTTGTTATACCTGTGGTGGATATAGGCAAGATATGCAGCCCATGTTATAAAAGCCCATGTTTCTTTCGGGTCCCATGTCCAGTAATGCCCCCATGCCTGCTTTGCCCATAATGCGCCGAAAACCAATCCCATCGTGAGAAAACCGAAACCTATATAAACCATGTCGTCTGCAAGCAGCAGGTTATTTTCAAACTGCCTGTTCCTACGCATGTCATAAATACACTTAAACCCTGCAACTGAAGACGCGCCCAGCAGAGCATAGGCAAGCAGGTAGACGATCACATGAGGGATGAACCAGATGCTTTGCAGTGCAGGTATCAGTGTTTTGCTGTATGTTTCAGGATTCAGATAATTGATAAGTAAAAATATCATTGACAGAAATATGCTGTATGCTGCAAACCAAGCGTATTTCCACTTTTTATATACTATAAATCCCGTGGCAGAAAGAAAAAATGAGTACCACATCCTTGTCTCGCCAAGGGTTTTCAGCGGAGGCCTCTGCAGTCTTATCCATAATGAAATTATAAATATGCCGAGAACAACAATTCCTGTAATTATCATAACATCTTTTATCTTTCCTATCATAACATTTTTCCCAACAGAAAATATCAAAGCAATGCTCCATATAAGCAAGGTGACAGGTGTTAATATTTCAGGACAATTACACATATTTTTAAGAAGTTTTGTTTTTCCCCTGATAAATCATAAATACAGAGCCTAAAAGCATCATTATACAACCTGTATATACAAACGGCAGCCACGGGTCCTTCACAAGTTCTAAAACACTTATATCAGACCACTTCCCCAGCCTTTTGTCATAACTTTTCTGGTATACTTTCCATCCCTGTATAGAAAAAGGTTTGTTGACCTCAAGCGTTATATTGTATACTTTTCCTGTTTTTTCGTAAACTGTGATATATGACAAAAACCTTTCAGGTTCAGGCTTTGCCATTGCAACAGAATATTTGTCGTTTAACTTCAGTATCTGCGGATACATAAGAAAACTCCCGCAGGTGATCCATCCTTTTATTTCAGAATTCACTTCAACAAGTGCAGAGGGAGAAGCTCCTATATTATTTACAGGCATGAAGGTATTGCCGGCTTTATATGACAGAGAATAAAATTCTCTGATGACAACTTTAAATTCACCTGTATTCAACACATTGCCTTTCCCGATTTCAGTGATCAAAGGCTTGCCATTATGCACGACTGCTTTGCCTGTACTGTTGTCAACAATAGCGAACTTGGGATTATATTCTATAATGTCAAAGTCTTTCAGCTTTAATGAAAAGGGCAATCCGACAAGTTTTTTGTTTTTGTCATAAGCATTACATGTCGTTTCATTTTCTTTCAGGCACATGTTTAATTTCTGAATATCTCCTGAGCCAAACCCTGCAGAGACAAGAGTAATCCATAACCCCAAATGGTTCAGAATAAATCCGGTATTTTTTATTCGGAAAGGATGAATTCTTTTAAAGGCGGCTGTTCCCAAAACAAGCAGCAAATAAGCATATGAAAAAAGGTATGTCCAGCTGCAAGTGATATTCTGAAAAAAATTAATTCCTGTTTTCTGCTGAGGTATTAACGCTATCATAAGTGAAAGCAATACAAACAATACTATTGCACTTAATGAAGCAGGCACACTGCACAGCCATTTTGCCATACTGCTTCTTCCTGACAAGATGCGGAATGAAATTATAACTGTAATAAGTACAGATAGAGCAACAATATTATACGGGAAACAAATATCAGGTAAATAATTTTTTAATATTACATCTGAAAGTATTCCAAGGCACAGTATACCTGAAGCAATAATAAAACTTTTTTTGTATCCCCATGGAAATGGCAGTAATTCTGAATTATTATCACTCATGATTTAATAAAATAAAGATATAAGTGATGCAATTTTATGAACTTTTTGCCACAATAAAAAACAGGTCATGCTATTTTATCATGTAATAACCGGTGAATCCGAATGTAATGTAGACATTCCTTGTAGTATAAAATTTCTTCACACCGATTTGCGGAACAATCTGAAACTCTTCTACCGGACTGAAATAAAGTTTTGTTCCCACCTCACCGCTTATATCAAGGATTTCCTTATGCGTTTCCGTGTTATATTGATATTCCGTTCCATAGGGGCTGACAAAAAATCCCAGATTCGTATTTTCACTTAAGTCTATGTGATATTCAAAGCTTTCAGGCATAAGCAGACAAATAACGCCAACAGTACCCCATGAACTTCCGAAATTATTTATGGCATCAAGCAATACAACACCTAACGGCTGTGCCGCTCCTGAATACATATATATAGTCTTATGCGCCGGGAACCCTATTAAAAAAGAATAACCGATGCTGAATTTTTCAAAAGGGAAATAATTCATATTTATACCAAAACTGGTCTGGCTTTCAGAAAAATTATATGAATGATCTATTTGTACACCCAGCCACCCTGAATTTTTTCTTTTAAACACATTTAATTTGCCAGTATTTTCCTGTGCACTTGTATACATAAAACCAGTTACAAAAATCAGCACATAAAGTAATCGTTTATTTTTATATCTCATAAATTTCATTTTTATAATTGAATTTAATAATGCAATTATCATGCCATAATAATATTGCAAACATCAGCCATTGCAAAACTTATTTGTTTTTTATATTATATAGACTTATTTTTGTTTTCCTATAATTAATATCATTCTGATATGAAAATCAAATGTATTCTATTGACAATAGCAATAAGTATAATGACCTTATATGGTTTTTCTTATGACCATAGAATAGACAGTCTCAAAACACTGCTTAAAACCGCCAAAGAAGATACCAATAAAGTAAATATACTCATCCGTTTAACTTACCTTTCTTTTAACGAAAATATTCATGGGTCCATCAATTATGCCAATCAATCACTAATGCTGGCCTTAAAACTAAAAGACAAACAGGCCATGGCTCCAATATATAACAATTTTGCTTTTATTTATGAGAGGCTTGGAAAATTCTCTAAGTCGCTGGAATATCATAATAAAACATTAAAAACACAACCAAACACACCCAACACA
>CAZSJF010000325.1:0-3548 GCA_964606705.1 uncultured Bacteroidales bacterium | reverse complement strand
TGTGTTGGGTGTGTTTGGTGTTTTTTTTATAATCTTTTAGCTTTTTTAATAACTCTAGTGTTTTTAAGTAATAATTTATAGCTCTGATATTTTCTCCGTGTTTAAAACATATATTGCCCTTAAAATAATTTACATCAGCTATACCTCTGAGATAATCAGTCTTATATGCAAGTTCTGAAGCCCTATCAAGATATTGCATAGCTGTTTCAAAAGAGATGTCGGGGTATTTTGAAGCTAATGCATTCAGAATATTAACTTTTGAAATATCATCTTTAGGCTTTTTTAATAGAGATTTCAGACTGTCTGTTTCACTCTGCTTTGCAGAAAGAATGAATGTGATTGATAATAATAAAAAACTGTATAGCGTTTTTTTCATTTTACTTAAAAAGATTTTATGTAGATAAAGTTAAAATTTGAAGTGCAACAAATTTAGTAAAAAAAATCATTAACAAACAGTTAAATCGTTTTCAAATTTAATTTTCTATATCTAAAAAATCCATTTTTTATTAAATTTTATGCATTTTGTTATAGGATATTGTTGATAGCATTATAGGTGAACTTTTAATAAGAAGTAATAATAATTTCTTTATATTTGCTCTTACAAAAATTAAAAAGGAGAAAATAAAATGAAAAAGTAGGATATTGAAATTTATTTCTTAACAAACTTTACTGTATTTATTCCTTTTTTACCAGCAATTTTTACAAAGTAAATCCCTCTTGAGAAACTGCTTACATCAATTTCTGTTTTCTGACATGCAGTCATTTTTTGTTTTATTATTTCCTGTCCACAGGTATTATAAACAGATAAGATATTCTCATCTGCATTCTGAGGCATCAGTATTGTTAGTTTGCTGTCTGTTACAGACGGATAGATTGTCAGTCCTGTCATTTCCTGAGATTCTTTATTTATACCTGTTGTTTGTCCGTTAGAATTTCTTAATATCAATCCATCTAAGCCAACAGCATAACCTACATATTTATCTGTAACGAATACAGAATATAAATCAGTTGCTGTATTAGTGGTCTCTTCTGTCCAACTGTTTCCTTCATCAGTAGTTTTAAGAATCGTGCCACCAAAACCTGCAGCATAGCCTGTATCAGAATCCATAAAATATACAGAATGCAGATGATTGAGTGTTTGCCCGCCTTTTACATCCCATGACAATCCTGCATTAGTAGTTTTAATAATAGTACCTGAACAACCTACAGCATAGCCTGTATCAGCACTCGTAAAAAATACAGAATATAAAAATTCCGAACCGACGGTAGATTTGCTCCACGTTACTCCATAATCTGTGGTTTTCATAACTCTTCCCATGCTCCCTACTGCATAGCCGGTGCTGGGACTGATAAAATAAACCGACACTATATGCTGAACGGTTTCACCATCGTCTAACTCTACCCATGTTGTCCCTCCATCAGTGGTTTTAAACATACCACCCCACCATCCTGTTGTGTAACCAGTATCTGCATCAATAAAAAAAACCGATTCTAAGCAATTAGATTCCACACTGCTTATTGTATCCCAATTATTTCCGCCATCAAGAGTTTTAAGGATCTTCCCGTAATTACCAACAGCATATCCTATATTTTCATCAACGAAATAAAGGGATTTTAATGATGAAGTATGATAATAACATGAAACATCCGCCCAGTTATCACCGCCATCAAGAGTTTTGAGTATTAATCCGCCATTGCCGGCAATAAGACCTGTATCATTATTAATAAAACAAACAGAATAAAAATAATAGGGAGAATACATGATTTTACTAATATCTGTCCATTGTGCATTGGTTACATTTAATGTAAAAAATGCAATTAATAAAACGTAAAAATTTTTCATAGTTTTTTTGTTTTATTGTTATTACAAATTTTATACTAAAACATTGATTTTATTCTATCAATACTCACGCCGAGAACTTTTTCAGAAATAACATTAAGTTTCTGTTCGTCACCTACAAAGTGAAAAGTACTGCTGTAATGTATCATCTTTGAACCGGGTTTAAGGTTAGCCACAGGTGATGAACTTTCTATTTCATAAAAAGGCCCCATCTGTGTTCCGTCTGCCTGAGGTCCGTCATTATATGAATTTACAACATCTCCTCCATAAGGGTCATCCTGTATTTTCCACAATGAGTTAACATAGTCTGTTACACCTTCATGAAAAGTATAGTTAACAATAGTTAAAACACCTTTTTCTTCATCATAACTCCCTGCAAAAGGTTTTGCTATATATGGGGATAAACCAATCTTGCTGCGGCATTTACCATCTGCCTTAAAATAGATTATCCCGTCTTTTTCTATTAATCTGTCTGCAGGGACCTTGCCAAAATAATCATCTGTAAGTGTTTTTACAGTTTCATCCATAGCTATCATCTTATAAGGAATCACCACAGTGGTTTTTTGTGTAGGTGTTAACATGCCAAGAATCCATATTGAAAGCATGCCGGTTTTCTTTTTCCATTCATCTTTTCCTGTATTGGTAATTATATTTTCCGTTTCAAAAGCCACGCTTTTGATAGATTCATCAATTTTAACCCCCAGAATATTTTCTATGTCTCTTTTACCAAGCAGTTTTATATTCCTGTTTACAAGCAGGTCAAATTTTGTGCCTGAATAATTAGTAAGGCTCATTGCTTTTTTGAAAAAAGCAGTACTATCTGTTTTCGAAACCAGCTCGAAAGGCTCTGAATCGATTTCCTTAGGGGTAAACCAGTTATCAAAGTCAAATTTTACTCCTTTTTTGAAAAAAATTGAAAACTGACCTCCTTCCGGCCCAAGCCAGAATCTATCCTCACCGCCAAAAGCACTCATGTGTTCCCCTAGTTTACCCGAAGAGATAAAATTATAATTAATCCATCCGAAACTTGAGCCGTCTAATCCTTCGGCAGTGCTTGTCATAACTCTGCCCTGATAATCACCTACAAGCAACACCTGTGAGTTGCCGCTGTTGTCTTTAAGGATGATAACATCCTTGTGCTTTTTCATAAATTCAAGGTCATAACCAAATGTGCCCTTTGTAAGTTGTTTTGTTGTGTCCATTTGTTCTCCGTTTTTGTTTTTATTTCCATGTGTGCAGGATAGTATCATAGATACTGCAATTAATAAAACTGATATTTTTATAGTCTTCATGATAAATGCTGTTAAGTTATTTATTTCGCTAAATTAAAAAATAATTATTATCTGTTAAATTTTAATTTATAAAATAAGGATTTCCCGGCTGAGGGTTGGAATAATCAGGATTAGTTATAAAAACCTTATCCGTAAGGGCTTTTAGAAAGTTTTTGAGATCACTTATCTGGCTTGGCGACAGCTGAGCTCCACCCTGCCCTATCTTATGCATAAAAGGATTTACATAAGGCGACCATAATAATCCTGAATTATAAAAGTTCAGAACCTCATCCAGTGTTGCAAAACGCCCGTCACGCATATAAGGCCCTGTTAATTCAATATTTCTTAAAGTTGTTGCTTTATATGCCCCTATATCTGCAGAGTTACCGGTAACATGATACCTGTCGCGTGTATCAGTAAAAGCAGTATCTAAAGCA
>CAZSJF010000324.1:0-3558 GCA_964606705.1 uncultured Bacteroidales bacterium | reverse complement strand
ACTTCTTTGTCAAATTTGGGATTAATACCTCTGTTGGTTTAAATCCCAAATTTTACAAAGAAGTAATTCTATTATTAAAAATATCAAAATGGTTACCTTCAAAGTATGAACGGGACTTGATTTTTGATTTACCTTTAACATTTGATTAAATCTGATTTATTTTATCTCTGTAATTCCATTATTTCCATGTTTTTTATGTCCCTGCCGTCAATGGCAAATCTTATAAAGGTAATTACTTTATGCTGTCCGTATTTTCCGGCAGCGCCGGGATTGATATGTAAAAAATCAAATCGTTTGTCATATATGATCTTCAGTATGTGTGAATGCCCGCATATAAACAGCTTCGGGGGATTGTTTTTCAACTCATCTTTTACTCTGGTGGAATAATTCCCGGGGTAACCACCGATATGAGTTAATAAAATATTAACTTTTTCACAGGTAAAGCGAAGGGTTTCGGGATATACTATCCTTACATCCTGTCCATCAATATTGCCGCGAACAGCTTTAAGCGGTTTGAAATCATTCAGTTTTTCCGCAGTCTGTATATTGCCTATATCTCCTGCATGCCATATCTCATCACAATCTTTAAAGAATTCAAATATTTTGGGATGAATGAAATTATGTGTGTCGGAAAGCAGGCCTATCTTAGTCATTGTGGATTTTTATGATGTTATGCAAAGTTAAAAAATAAACTTAATATACATAAATGAAGCGGAAATTTAGGTTTTGGTCAATGGTTATCCGATAGTACCGATAATTATCGGTATCGGATAGTAACTGGTCTGGTATAAGCCTTAATGCTGAACCACAATAGGCACATAGTTCACATAAGAAACCACATAGGTTAAATTCTATGTGAAATTACTATGTGTTCTATTGTGTCTATGTGGTAAAATTATATATAGCCAAAACTATTATAAATCAGTCCTTGAGTTGCTGAGCTCTGAAAGGGCTTTTTTTACATAGCCGAGCCTGTTGTCGTACTTTTCTTTCAGGGCATTTATGTACCTTACTTCACCTTTATATCTTGCGTTTTCTTTTTTGCTTTCCCTTTTGAATATTCCTTTCTGGAATTTATTTTCCAGCTTTAATAGTTTATTCTCTTTTTTAAGAGCTTTATTTTCTTTATTCAGGGCTTTTGTTTCAATAATATTTTCGTTTGCCATATTGTTATTGCCTGTGATGAATGTATTATTTTCCTCAATGAAACTCTGGTTTGCTTCAATATACATCTGGTCTTCACCGCCTTCTTCCTTGTTAAGCCTCTTGTTTTTTTTGATATATTTTTTATTTTCTTTCAGCAGCTTTTTATTTGCCTTATATTTTTCTTTGATAAGTTTAATATTATCCGCTATTATCTTTTCACTTTCCTCATAATTTATACGCCTGTATTCAGTATTTTTATCTTTGTTGGCTTTGATTTTGTATTTGTTAAGGTTTATGCCGTAATCATAATATAAGTACCCGTTTATTTTATATTTGATATTATCTGAAATTAAGCCAAGGTTTGTTTTGTGGTTTTCAAGTATCTGTTTGTTATTGTCGTTTATGAACAGTTCCTGTTCCTGTTTTATGTCATGCCTTAGATTTTTATTTTCCTGCCGGTTTGTTTTAATGAGTTTCCTGTTCTCTCTGATAAGTGTTAAATTATCTTCAATTATCTTTTTTTCTTCAGGCTTGTTTTCTCTCTGAAGTTTTTTAACATGCTCAATGTTTTCAACTATAAGATTATTGTTTTCCGATTGTATTTTTTTATTTTCTTTTTTCAGTTTTTTGTTTTCTGTTTTATTCCTGAGTATATTACTGTTGTTGTTTCTTATAAATTTGAAATTGGCTTTGATGTAATTGTCATTTTGTTTTGAAAAGTCTTTATATATCGATTTAATTACATTTTTGTTTGATTTGTATAAGTCATTATTGTCTTTTTTGTACAGATTGAGGTAGTATTTAGAAGTGTTCAGGTAATTCTGGGCTTTTTTATAGTCTTCAACTTTTGTTTCTATTCCTATGGTTGATATTTTAAGGTCGTTTATGATTTTATTTGAACTGTTATAATATGCAGTTGCAGTAATATCATTGTTTTTAGGATTATATGTGTTTGCAAATAAAGAATTTTTGATGATCCTTTCCGTCTCAGGCAGGTTCTCCATTAAAGTGAGGCTGTCATTATAGTTAATGCGTTTAATATCTGTGTTTCTGGCCTTTGAGATGATGTAGCCAGAGTTTTCATAAAATTGTTCAATTGGTTTATAACAACCAAAGGGCATATTCCATATATCTGACGGGTATTGTCCGGATAAAAAAGATTTAATGCCTGTAATTACAATATCAGGATTTCTGTTAAAAGTTTCCACTGAAACGGGGCAGTCAAGCAATTGCCACAGCGGATTTGCAGGAAGATTTACAGTAATCAGAGTGTCAGGTGAAATAAGAAAATACCTGTCATCAAAATGTTTACCAATATCAAATTTTTTACCTTCTTTAAAGTATGGTATTTTAAATATTTTAAATAATAGCTTTCTTATTATCTGTTTTTTACATTTGCCGCTATGATAACAGCATCCTTTTGTGACATCTGTTAAATACCAGTCCCCGTTGATAAGAAAGGTATTCCATGCATGATTGGTTTTGTAAAGAGAATCGCCATGGCTGTAATAATAATAGTAGTAATTGTTGTAGTAATAATGGTAATAATAACCGTTATCAAAGGATTCATGGCGAAGCTTGGTGTATCCGTCAACAATTACACATTTAATATGAGCTTTATCACAAAAAGTTTTAAATAAAGCGGAGTAATTGTAATAATCGGCTTTTCCTCTTTTTATTGTCTTTTCAGGGGTGTATATTTTAACCCTGTGTGCCAGGTATGCTTTCTTGTCATAATTTATGTGTTCGGCAATCCATGTATAAAAACTTCTGGCTTTGTCATAATCGTCTTTTGCAGGCTTGACAAGATATTTTACCAGGGAATCTATGTTGTTTTTTAGTTCTGAAGGGGTGGTTCTCGCATAAGTGTCAATGCTGGTGTAATCTTTGACCTGTGCATTTAATGTTATGCAGATAAAGAAAAAACAGATATGCAATAGTATTCTTCTCGTCATCAGGTAGTAAGGGTTAATGGTACAAAAGTAAAGAAAATTATTGTATAAAACAGAAAAGGATTATCTGTCATTATTACTCAAGAAAAAACATTCGCATATTGCCTTTTCCCTTAACTTCATGTACTCCTCTGTCAGTGCAATGATATTTATCCTTTATTTTTTCATATATTTTTTCAGATATATTTATTTTCATCGGTTCTGAATATGTCTCCATCCTGGAAGCTGTATTAACAGTATCCCCAAAAATATCATAAATATATTTTTTGATTCCTACAACAGCCCCGATAGCTTCTCCGCTGTGTAGTCCTATTCTTATTTCAAATTTGATATCATTATTCTTATTCCTTTCCTGAACATAGCTTATCATTTCTTTTGCAGCATTTATTAAATTAGTCATATGATATTTATTTTCTTCAGGGAGGCCGCATACAACAAAAAACCAAACACACCCAACACA
>CAZSJF010000323.1:242-3559 GCA_964606705.1 uncultured Bacteroidales bacterium | reverse complement strand
CAATCAATGACTACGCTGAACTTTGCTTTTTTTATAGCATTAACGTCAACCAACTGAAGATCAAGGATCTTATCAATATGTTTCTGAATATATGAATCATCAAACTTATATTTTCCGAGTTTGCCGGTTTCAGCATAGCTGAAGCCTTCTTTTTCAGCCACTGATAAAACCTTATTACCGTCCTCCGCACTGAGGAACTCTCCATTCCTGTCAAGAAGTTTCAATGCATTCCACTCTTTAGGATTATGGCTGGCGGTAATAACAATACCTCCGTCTGCATGTGATTCCGTAACAGCAATTTCAACTGTAGGAGTTGTAGATAAGCCGATATCCAGCACATCAACCCCCATACCAAGCAAGCTTCCTATAACAATTCTGCTGACCATATCACCTGAAACACGGGCATCCCTGCCGACAACAACTTCTGCCTTTTTGCTCTTCCCTGAATTATCTTTAACAAACCCGGCAAAAGCAGAGGTGAACTTAACAATATCAAGGGGGGTCAGTGCATTGCCTGCATCATTTCCTATAGTTCCCCTTATTCCCGAAATAGATTTTATCAGAGCCATCTTTCAAATATATATTAATACAAATTTAAAAGAAATATATTTTAAACATTAATATTAATTAAATTTTTATATTTGATACAATATTATCATCAATTTCCAGCCTTAATTATGGTAAACGAGAATTTTGAACAATACAGTGAAGAAAGGATCAATCTGCTGGTCGAACGTTTTCAGAAAATGCTGAAAACCGATGAGAAATATTATTTTGATGTTCAGGAGTTTGAAGATATCATTGAATATTACTACAACAGGGGGAATTTCAGCAATGCACTGGAAGCTATAAAACATGCCACAGAACAGCATGCTGATTCTACCAACTTCCTTATAATGAAAGCCCAGATATATGCGTCCACCAACAAAACTGACAAAGCGCTGGAAATCCTTTCAGACATAGAAACGATGAAACCGCAGAACACCGACATATATATCACCAAAGGCATCATATACAGCCAGTTGAAAAAATACAAAAAAGCCATAGAAGAATACAAGAAAGCTGCTGAAGACATAGAGAGGCTTGACGAAATATACTCCAATATCGCCTTTGAATACGAAAACCTCGGCAACTACGAAAAAGCCATAGAATACCTGAAAAAAGTCATTGAGATCAATCCCGAAAATGAAGCCATACTGTTCGAACTTGCATATTGTTTTGATATTACCAACAGGACAGAGGAAAGCATAAATATCTTTAAAGACATCATAGAAAAAAACCCGTATTCCAAAGAAGCATGGTTCAACCTGGGAATATCATACAGCAATATAGACCTGTTCGAAAAAGCCATTGAATCGTATGATTATGCAATAGCCATTGACAGCAAATCCGCTTCCATGTACATAAACAAGGCAGGCGCACTGACATGCCTGAACCGTTACAAAGAAGCTATTGAAACATATAAGGAAGCCCTGTCTTATGAATGCAACCATTCTTCAGTTTATTACTATATCGGCGAAAATTATGAAAGGCTCGGAAATTATGAAACTGCTATAGAATATTACGTGGAATCTATTGATGAGGATAATACAAACGCAGATGCACACATAGGAATGGGCGTATGCCTGTGTGAACTGAAAAAGCATACTGAAGCCCTGAAATATGTGTCAAAAGCAATAAATCTGGAACCTCTTAACACGGAATACTGGTACATACTCGGCGATCTGCAGTTTGAAACGGAAGATTACGACAATGCCATAAGAACATATGAAAAAGTAACACAGCTTGATGAAATGCATCATGAAATATGGCTCGACCTGTCACATGTTCTCTTTCACATAAAAGATACTGATAAAGCCATTGAAACAATAATGACAGGCATTAAACACCAGCCCGACAATGCAGCTTTGTATTACAGACTCACGGCATACCTTTATGCCGGAGGAAAAATCCAGGAGGCTTACAACTTCTTTGAAACAGCACTTAAACTTGATTACGGAAACCACAACGAATGCCTTGATTATATGCCGGAACTTAAAAACAACCAATCTATAATTGAATTAATTGAATTGTATAAAAAATAAAAACCAACAACCTATGAAAATAAATTTACCACACATACCGGAAAGACCTGAAAAACCGAGAAAAAGCGGTATCACCATGGTCATGGACAAAGGATTAAGCCTCAGAGAAGCAGAAGACCTGATCTCTTCATCAGGACATCTTATTGATTTTGTAAAACTCGGCTTCGGGACTTCGGCAGTTATGAATAACGTTGAGCCCAAAATTAAACTCTACCAGGAAGCCAATATAAAATGCTATTTCGGAGGAACACTTTTTGAAGCTTACCTTATCAGGGATAAATTTGAAGACTACCGGAAACTTATTGAAAAGAACAAAGTACTGGCAGTTGAAATATCAGACGGTTCAATGCAGATGAAACATGAAACAAAATGTAAATACATACGTCTGCTGTCAAAATCGCATACAGTACTGTCTGAAGTAGGTTCTAAAATAGCAGATAAAATAATACCCACTGAAGACTGGATCAAGATGATGCTCACAGAACTCGAGTCAGGCTCTTTCAAAGTTATAGCCGAAGCACGTGAAAGCGGCAATGTGGGAATATACAACTCCAGCGGCAAAGCACAGGACGAGATGATAAACCAGATCATTGCAAAAGTCCCTAAAGACGATATTTTATGGGAAGCACCGCTGAAATCACAGCAGGCATGGTTCATCAAACTGCTGGGAGCCAATGTAAACCTCGGCAATATAGCACCTAATGAAGTTATCCCTATGGAAACACTGCGCGTAGGGCTGAGAGGTGATACTTTTTTTGAGTTTCTGCCGGAAGAATATAAAAATAAAATTATATAGAATTTGTATTGATTTACGAACAATCGAACAACTGAACAACTGAACAATCGAACAATAATGAAACTATACGGCTTAATAGGATATCCTCTCTCCCACTCTTTCTCTGAGGCTTATTTTAAAGATAAGTTTGCAAAAGAAAAAATATCCGGTGTTGATTTTAAACTCTTCCCCATTAAAACAATAGTAGAACTTCCTGAACTTATTGCTACAAATAATGAATTGTCAGGATTAAGCGTTACAATCCCGTATAAAGAAAAGGTTATTCCTTTTCTCGACAAGATTGATGATGTGGCAAAAGAAGCAGGTGCTGTTAACTGCATAAAAATCTTACGAGATGGCAATTCATGTAAACTTATTGGCTATAATACCGACATATACGGCTTTGAACGGACATTAAAACCTTTATTAAAACCCAAAACCCAAACACACCCAACACA
>CAZSJF010000323.1:0-232 GCA_964606705.1 uncultured Bacteroidales bacterium | reverse complement strand
TGTGTTGGGTGTGTTTGGGGGGTTTTATTAAAACCTTACCATAACAAAGCTCTGATATTAGGAACAGGAGGCGCTTCTAAAGCTGTTGAATATGTATTAAAACAAGCAGGGATTGATTACATATTCGTCTCCAGAAATCCACAGCACACCAAACAGATATCATATAAAGACATTGATAAATCCGTTATTGATTCTCACAAAAGTACCAAACACACCAAACACACCCAACACA
>CAZSJF010000322.1:0-3562 GCA_964606705.1 uncultured Bacteroidales bacterium | reverse complement strand
TTATGTAATTTTTTTTAAACTTTTTTTTTTAAATTAAATTTTAATTTTATATTTGCAACAATTAGTATAAATTAGAGAAGTAAAAATAATTATTAACTAAAAACCTGAAGATTATGAAAAAAATTTACTTATTAAGTGTAGCAGTCTTTCTTTTTAGCGTGGTATTTGCGCAATACAAAGTAAATCCCGTTAATTTTGACCCTAACAAAAAAACACCTGTTGAATTACAAAAAGATTTCAACAATAAGGAATTACTGAAGCAAATAAAACAGCATTACAACTCTCTTAATCAGGATAATAAAATAGAAAAATCAAGATGGTTCAATTATGCAATAGATATGGACAATCTACTTCAGAATCCAGGTGCAACCACTGGTAATAACTTATTTCCTGACACCACTATTCTGGTATATTATGGTGAAGATAATTACAGCGGGCCATGGGTACATGGAATTGCCACAGTATTAGATCCTAAGTCAGATCCTTTTGAAGGTGATACCGGATTAACAATAAATCAATGGACGCCTTATAATCTGGATTCTATAGGAATATACCACTATTATGTAAAAACCCTTCCCAGTGCGACAGATACAATTATTATAAATGTGTTGTATAACATAAGTATGACTACTGGTATGTATTATTTTTCTGGTATGAGTGATAACTATGGTATAGATACTGTAGAATTTAAAGGTTTGGAGTTTTATCATACAACAGGTTATGTCAAACCAATTGGTTTAACAGTAAAAACATTCAAATATCCTTTAACTTATGAAGATACAGCAACATGGGGGCAGATGTCACATTTTCTTCAAATTGCCACCCCCACAGTGCCGGAAATAGGAGCAAATAAAATAGTCGGAGTAAACGTATTATTTAAACCGGGTTATTCATGGACAGCTAATGTTGACACTCTTTCACAGTTCAATACTTTTCAATTTATGTCTATTGAGGAAAACGGCGATGCCGGCGGTGATGGCACATTTCCTTTTTATACAGTAGGTGACTGGAATTGTTCACACACAACAACTCAAGAAACAAAATTTGACGCAACAAGCAGTTGGTACGAATTTGAGATTCCCACATGGGCATGGACAATTGGCTGGGGTTATGAAAATCATTTGATTTCATTCAAATTAAGGGCTGATGTAAACCCCGGAATTAATGAAAAACAAAATGCTTCAAATCTCAGTCAGAATTACCCCAATCCTTTTAACACAACCAGTGAGATATTCTATGAATTAACAGGTAATGCTAATGTTATGCTGGAAGTGTATGATGTAACAGGACAAAAAGTATATGAACAGAACGAAGGAAAACAAGCATCAGGAAAACATGCTGTCACTTTCAATGCAAATACATTATCCAAAGGCATGTATTATTACACATTAGTTGTTGATAATTCAAGAATAACAAAAAAGATGATAATCAACTAGTTTAAAAGTATTTATCTCTAAAAGCCTTCTTTTTTTTTAAGAAGGCTTTTTTTTTCACGTATTATATAATATATTTGTAATTAACTTGTCATTTGTATTTATTGTCTAAACTTAATCTCTTATAACTATGAAATTTACTTTATCTGTTTTTGTTGCGGCTTCAGTTATAATATTAAATTTTAACCTTCTGGCAAAAGAGGTTCCGGTAAAACAAGCCAAAAATACTGCAAAAAATGTTTATTACGAAAGAATAAATGAAACTTCAAATAATGTAAAATATGATGATATTCTTTTTAACGAAGAAATTGCCATTACAGATAATGATATTCCTGTATTCTATGTTTTTAATGTTATTGATAAAGGATTTGTAATAATTTCAGCAGAAGATAACACCTATCCTATTCTCGGATATTCATTCGAAGGGCATTATGATAATAATAATTTACCACCGGCATTCAAAGAATTACTTGATAATTACAAACAACAAATTATTCTTGTAAGAGATCAAAATATCAGCAGTGTACCGGATATAGACTCATCATGGAAAAAGTATTCTGACATTAACAACATCAAGTTCGAAGATAAAGACAAAGGTGTTATTCCTTTAATAAGTACTACATGGGGGCAAGGATGCTATTACAATGCACAATGCCCTTATGAAATTGGCCCTAGCTGTAATCATGTCCCTACAGGTTGCGCTGCCACAGCTATGTCTCAAATAATGAAATATTATGCTTTCCCTTCCAGCGGAACAGGGACCTATAGTTACACAGATTCAACTTACGGTGTGCAATCTGTTGATTTCTCAAGTGCAACATATAACTGGGCCAATATGCCCACCAGCCTTTCATCTCAAAATTCTGATGTTGCGCAGATAATGTATCATTGCGGCGTTTCCGCGGCAACTCAATATCATTTAACAGGCTCAGGCTCGAATTTACCAAATGTAAAGTACGCATTTATCAACTTTTTTAAATATTCAAATACTGTAAGTACTATCACTAAATATGATTATGAGGATGAAGCCGACTGGGAAAGTGTTTTAAAGAACGAATTAAATTCAGGCAGGCCGATGTTCTACGTCGGAACAAATGAACAAGGCGCGGGAGGACATGCTTTCATTTGCGACGGATACCAGAGTTCTAATTATTTTCATTTTAACTGGGGGTGGGAAGGCAGTGCTAACGGATATTTTTACGTGAGTAATTTAAATCCAAGTTCCAGTATTTTTACATATAACCAGGAAGCTATAGTAGGAATAATGCCGGCTCCCGGAAATTGTTCAGGAACGATAACGCTTACAGCAAATAACGGTTCTCTGGATGATGGAAGCGGAGATGCTGATTACAGCAACAATGCTGACTGCAAATGGCTAATTCAGCCGGTTTCAGCAACCAACCAGATAGTTTTAAGATTTGACGAAATTAATACCCAATCCGGTGCTGACTATGTAAAAGTTTATGACGGATCAACAACATCAGATCAATTACTTGGAAGTTATTCAGGGACGACATTGCCTCCTTTAGTTATCGGCACAACATCAAGTATGCTTGTACACTTTACATCAAACAGTTCTACAACAGCAGAAGGATGGAAAGCCAGCTATTCTCTGACCGTTCCAACTTACTGTATTACTCAAAAAATGATATCATCTCCAACGATAGGTACTATCGATGACGGGAGCGACGACTTTGATTATTTAAATTCAACCAGTTGCAAATGGCTCATCTCACTATCAGGAGTACCCGGAATAGCATTAGATTTTACTATTTTTGATATATCCGATGATAACCTCAGGGTTTATGACGGACTTACCACTGCATCGCCACTGCTTGGTTCATACTATGGATCTAATATACCTCCGAGAATAATTTCAACCGGTGATAAGATGCTGGTATACTTCATCAGCAACGGATCTAATACATCAGGAGGCTGGTCTGCCAATTATTATCCGGCATACTCAAACGTAAATGAACTGGATCTGGCAAATACAACTTCTGTTTATCCTAATCCCAGTAACGGCAATTTCACATTAAAAATTGCAAATAATTTAACAGGAAAAGTTTATTTAAAAATTATTGATATCACAGGCAGGGAAATTGAAAGTAAGGAACTATATAAATCCG
>CAZSJF010000321.1:0-3573 GCA_964606705.1 uncultured Bacteroidales bacterium | reverse complement strand
TGTGTTGGGTGTGTTTGGTTGTGGGGGTGCTGTGTTGGGTGTGTTTGGGTTTGTGTTTCTTGCGACACTGCCTCAGGAAGGTGAAGAAGGCGCCATGTGGTCAAGTTATGACAGAGAGAGCAGGTATGACAGTGCTAGCGACAGTTATATAAACTGGGATGCAAATGCGGATGGATATATCCCGCAATATATCAGAAAGGAAGGTGATGATATTGTTATTGCTGAGATGGAAGGACCCGGTTGCATCTGGCGCATATGGTCGGCTATGCCGGAAGACGGGCATGTCAAAATCTACCTTGATAGTAGTAAAATAGCGACTATTGATATTCCTTTTAAAGAATATTTTGATACTGTACATGAAGCTTTTAATTTTCCTGAACTTGTATATACAAGCGCAAGAGGAAATAATAACTATGTCCCTATTCCTTACCAGAAATATTGTAAAATAGTAGCGGAACCAGGGTGGGGTAAGTACTATCATATTAACTATTCCACTTTCCCGAAAGATTTTAAAGTCCCCACTTTTAATTTTGACATGTCTCAGGAAGATATGAATATTTTGAAAAAAGCTAATGATTTTATTTCCCAAAGGGGATATAATATGCCATATGAAAAAGTGAGACGGGATGAGGAAGTTAAAGGTAATATGACTTTAAATTCTGGTAATAATTGTTTGTTTGATATTAAAGGAAAACATGCAATTAAAAGTATAAAATTCAATATGAATTTTTCTGACAGGAAAGAGCAGGAATTATTTTTGCGTAAAACAGTCATACAGATCAGATGGGATGGAGAGAAAGAGCCTTCTGTATGGTGTCCTTTAGGTGATTTTTTCGGAACGGCTCCCGGCGTTAATAAATTTAAAACATTGCCGCTCGGCATGACAGATGAAGGATTTTATTGTTACTGGTATATGCCTTTTGCTGAAAGTGCTGTTATGGAATTAGTTAATGAAAGCGGAATAAAAAAGAATATCAACTATGAAATAGTTTATGGTAAAGTGAAAGGGGATATAGAAGATTATGGCAGGTTTCATGCAAAATGGCACAGGGATATCTTTCCTGTTGGTGATTCAAGGTTTCCTGACTGGACGGTACTGATAACAAAAGGCAGTGGCAGGTATGTTGGCATGATGCTGAATGTATGGAATCCGAGGGGAAACAATAATATTGATGCCGGCAGAGGTTCTCCGTGGTGGGGCGAAGGCGATGAGAAATTTTTTGTTGACGGTGAAAAATTTCCTTCTACTTATGGAACAGGTACTGAAGATTACTTTGGCTATGCATGGGGGGAGCCCTCTTTTTTTGAAAAGGCTTTTCACAGCCAGTCTATGACACAGGGTAATGAAGGATATCAGTCATTGTGTAGGTGGCATTTCGGAGATAATGTGCCTTTTCAGAAATCTTTTGACGGTTACCTGGAGAAATATTATTCAAATTCATGGCCCACTCAATATTCATGTGTTGTCTACTGGTATTTGTCACCGGGTGGTACAGATACTATAATACCTGTTCCTGTTGAAGAAAGATATGGTTACGAAACACCGTTCATCTATAAAGGGTATGTTGAAAAGGATGCTGTTGAAGCTGAAAATTTTAATGTTGTTGAAAACACCGGCAATGGAGGGTGTTCAAAATTATGGGGTTCGCAACTGGATATGGATAATATCAGCAGTGGCAGGTTTATTATATGGTATTCTAAAAGTTCAGACAGCAGCAGGCTTAAAATAGAAGTAAATATAAAAGAAGACGGAAAATATGATTTGATTTCCGGATTTGTCAGATATCATACTTTCGGCATATTCCAGTTATATGTTGATGATATTAAAACAGGAAACCTTGTTGACCTCTTTTGTCCCGAAAATCAGAAATTTCAGAAGGTAAAGCTGATTCTGGGAAAAGTTGATTTAAAAAAAGGAAAACATGTTGTCTGCATAGAACCTGTCGGAGCAAACCGTGATATTACGAAAAAGGAGAGTAAGGGGCCGGGAATAGGTATTGATTTTATTAAATTTGAAAAAAATGAATAAAAAAATAATAACCACAATTTTGTTAAAAAATGTACAAATTCGTGGTTATTATTAAATGTTAAGATTATCTTAACCCGTAAAATTCTTATGGAATACGAACTCTCAGTGAAGTCGAGGCTGAACCAACAGCACCACCTTTTATTTTATCAAGAGAAGTTTTAGATATTTTTTTTCCTTTTTTAACTTTTTTGGTTTTCATAATTAATAAATTTTAATTAATAAATAATTAAATAAATAATAATGTTTTTTTATAAATATAATTTTAGATTTAACAAAAGTCAATACTTTTTTTTAATAAATTCAATTTGTTATACTTTATTGTTGGTGAATTTGGCATATCCTTCATATATTAATTAAAGTATTTCTAATTCTCTTTTATTTCAGTTAATATATAGTTTATTTCTATTATTACCATTGCTTTTTTTAATGTCCCTCATTAATTTAATAATTACTTCATTGCCGTAATAAGTCCCATCGTCGGCAATTTTATAAATGGCATTCAGCAATTCCTTTTTTCCTGAATCTTTTAATATATATCCATCTGCTTCTGCATTAAATATTTCATTTATTATTTTGCTGTCATCATGAAGACTAATGGCAAGGACTTTAATGTGAGGAAATGAGTTCTTTATCTCTTTTGCAAGTTCAATGCCGGACATTACAGGCATACTGATATCTGTGATTACAAAGTTTATATCTTTATTTTCTATTATTTTATCAATCGCTTCTTTGCCGTTATTTGCTTCTGCAATAACAGATATGTTTTTTTGTGATTTTATCAGTGACTTAATACCATCAATAAACATAATATGGTCATCAACTATCATTAATTTTATAATGTCACTACTGTTATTGATGTCTGTATTTTCCATTAATATGTGGAATTTTAATTGGATAATTAATATTATTGATACAAAGTAACGGCTAAATCACATTATAAGGAATACCGACTCATTTGTATTTTTTATACGTATAAGTTGGTATTTTGATATTAAATAAGCGTTAAATGGTTAGAAATTATAGAGATTGAGTCAAATAACAATTGGAAAAATCAGATGATATCTTGCTGTATTGAATATTTAATTAAACTGACTGTGTTTTTTGAATTTGTTTTATCCAATATGTTTTTCCTATGGGTTTCAACGGTCCTTTTGCTTATAAAAAGTTTTTCAGCTATTTCAGCATTGGTATATTCTTCACATATTAATTTAAGTATCTCTATTTCTCTTTGTGTCAGAATGGACATGATTTTATCCCTGTTGTGATCTTTTTTTATTCCCTGAACTAATTTTGTAATTAATTGATTGCTGTAATAAGTGCCATTATCAGCAATTTTATAAATAGCATTCAGTATTTCCTGTTTCCCTGAATCTTTTAACAGATAGCCCTCTGCCTCTGCCTTAATTATTTCATTTGTTATTCTGCTGTCATCAGACATGCTGAGAACAAGGACTTTAATATCAGGAAATGAGCTTTTAATTTTTTTTGTAAGTTCAATGCCGGACATTACAGGCATACTGATATCTGTGATTACAAAGTTTATA
>CAZSJF010000320.1:0-3573 GCA_964606705.1 uncultured Bacteroidales bacterium | reverse complement strand
TTTTTCTATTTCTGCTGCAAATTTTGAAAAATATGTTGCAAAAGTTTGTTCTGTATAAGAATACACTGTTCCTGAATAGTTAGATGCATTACCTACTGACAAAAGCTCCATCCATCTATTATTAGGAGTATCGTAATAGCTTAATCTCATACCGTTCCTTTCGAAAGATGGCAATTCCTTTGACACATCCCAGTATATTGTAACTATTCCGCCGGTGGAAAGAGACACTATATTCCATGTGTAATTAATTACATGTGTTGTATGCTGAGTTCCTCCGCTGCACGTTCCAATAGTATTTACATAATCGCACAGATTAACATCAAATGAGGTATTGGATGGGTCAATATTCTGTATGTCAACTCTTGCATAGTTTGTACTACCTGTGGCAAGGCCTATTGGGAAATTAATTGTTTCTCCTGCACCCACTCCTGTTGCTTTTAAAAAGCCTGTCTGATCTACAATAACAAATCTATCCGTTCCAAAAGTAGGTATATTACCATCGGCCCAGTTGGTTAAAGTGAGATTTTTAGTATTTAAAGCTATATACCCGCTTGTGATGAAATCCAGTATGCTGCTTACTACATTACTGTTCATGGTAACTGTATTGCCGCTGTTGGCTACTGTCAGATTATTGAAAGTTTCCGTTCCGGCTGCATGAGTAATCGCCTGTGCATCACTGCCGCTGAATATAACTGTTCCAGTACCTTCAGTAAATCCGGCCGATGCAACTGCGTTGTTGTTGTCCCAGTTTCCTTTTATGGTAACAGAATTATTGGCAGGGTCAAATGTTGCCCCATCTGATATTGCAAGGTTTCCGTTTATTGTTGTTGTACCGGCTGTTTTAGTGCCAGAACCTGAAATTCCAAGATTATAATACCCTGCCGAAGGCGACTTTATTGTCTGGTTGCCTGAACGTGAATAGTAAAATGTATTCGAATTATAATCGGCTGTTAAAATTCCTGTTGCCATCGGTGCATTTGAACTTGAACTTGTATAATACAAAACACCTCTGTTGTCAAAAGTAGAACCTGCCACAGTGCCGTTGAGAATACCGTAAACAGTTATTCCTGAAGAGTTGGCATTTTTGTTATAAATGGTAACTGCGCCGTTTATTTCAACATCTCCGGGGAAGAGCATGGCAGCCGAACCCCTGATTTCTTTTCCACTGCCATTGAATGTATATTTTCCACCAATGATATTAAAGAATCCGTCATTCTGGAAGCTGCCTGTTATTGTAACATCTTCTGAAGAGGATGCAGCCCATGATCCCGTGCCGTTTACAGTCACATCTCCGAAAGTCTTTGTGCCTGTTGTGCTTCCTATTGACAGTATACCGCTTATGCTTGTTGCTCCTATTACTGTCAGACTCGTTGAGAAGGCCATCAATATCATAGTGCCTGAAGTTATAGTCAGTGTTCCATTGACGGCTGTTGCTCCGGTTCCTGTGAATGTAGCCCCGTTGGCATTATCCAGTTCTATATTTCCGAAAGAGCATGTACCTCCTGATATTGCATTTGCTCCTGACAAGCCATTGAGGTATAGTTTACCTGAACCTGAAAGCGTTCCGCTGTTTACGACATTTCCTCTTGCCGTTATTGTATTTCCGTTATCGGTCAGAGTATTGCCTCCGTTTATGGTCAGGGTACCGTTTACAGTTATAGGAGTAGATGCTTTCAGTGTCTTGGTTACTGTTAAGCCACTACCGAAAGTAAGATTTCCGAAACTTGTCGGTGTTGTGACAAAAGTAAATGAACCTGCACCGTTGACATTTACAGTGCTGTTATTGTCAAAACTGTAATTCATATTTGTAGGAAAACACGGGTCAGTTGTCTTTGTTGTAGTATATACAGCACCTGAATTTAATGTAAATGTTTTACCTGCCACGCCTGTGATCTGGAATCCGCCATCAGCAAGAGTGCCTGATAATACCGTTAAACTTTCATTAACTGTTGTTCCCGTGACAAGTGTTTTTGTGCCTGAGCCTGAAACATAAAGGTTATAATATCCTGCTGACGGTGATTTTATTGATTGGTCGCCGGCCCTGGAATAATAAAAAGTATTAGGATTATAATCTGCAGTCAGTATACCTGTATTCATTGGCTGTGTTGTGGCATTTGGCTGATAATAAACAACACCTCTGTTATCAAATGTTGAGTTTGCTGTTGTACCATCCAAAGTATTATTAAAAGTTATGCCGGATATATTGGAATTGGTATTTGTAACTGTAATTGCACCGGATATACTCACGGCTCCATTAAAAGCAATAGCACCTGTGCCGGATATATTCTGAGGATTAGTGCTGAAAGTATATGTACCTGCATTTGAAGTGAACGTAGCACCACTAAATTCCAGGCCTCCTCTGAATTCAGGCGTTTCAGCTACTGTAAAATTCCATATGCCGTTGGAATATATCGTCACCTTTCCGGCAAAAATATCTGTACCGTTTATATTTGCATCTGTAAAAGTACCGTAAACCGAAGTAGTTCCATTAATTGTAGCATTCTGGTCTGCAAGGTCTATAGTGCCGCCTGATGATATATATAAATCATTACTGACAGTTATGGCACCGTTTGGTGTTTTAGTACCTGCATCACTGACTTTTAATATGTTATAGGTAATGCCTCCTAATATAGGCTGGTCACCACTTAATGAGTAATCAACCGTACTTAATGCATCGCTTGCTATAAAGGTACCTTTAGTAGCCATAGGCACTGTCGCATTTTTATAATATAAATAACCCCTGTTGTCAAATATTGTACCTGGTGCTGAACCATCCAGAGTGCCTGTTATTGTTACACTGCTGCTATTGGTATTATAAATCGTTATTGCTCCCGACACTGTAACATTGCCTCCGAAAATAACAGCATTGCCTCCCTTTATTTCTTTGGTATTTCCGCTGAATGTGTATACTCCTGTGCCGCCTGTAAAAGTCCCGTCATTCTGAAGGTTACCGCTTATTGTCACATCCTCATTTGCCGAATTGTTCCATATCCCGTTTATTGTTACATCTCCGAATGTCTTAGTCCCTGTGGCGTTCGCTATTGCAAGTGTTTTTGATGCGGCTATTGTCGTTACTCCTGTTACTGTAAGAGATGTCGTGAATCCGTTTATTGTCATCGTGCCGTCTGTTATTGTCAGTGTACCGCTGACTGTGGTCGCTCCTGTACCTGTGAAGGTCGCTCCATTGACATCATCCAATTCAATGTTTCCGTATGAACTTGTACCGCCAGAAAGAGCATGTGTTCCTGAACCGCCGTTTAAATAAATTTTACCCGCACCTGAGTGTGTACCACTGTTGGAAATATTCCCTTTGACAGTAATGGCATTGCCATTATCCGCTAAGGTGTTACTGACACTTATTGATAAATTTCCATTTACTGTTACCGGTGTGGATGCCGGCAATGTCTTTACTGAAGCTCCTCCTGCTCCGAAGGATAAATTTCCGAAACTTGTAGGAAAAGATGTAAAAGTGAAAGTGCCTGTTCCGTTAAGGTTAACTGTACTTGCATTATCTATTGAATATGTCATGAGTGCAGGAAAACACGGGTCGGTTGTCTTGGTCGAAGTATATGT
>CAZSJF010000319.1:2550-3583 GCA_964606705.1 uncultured Bacteroidales bacterium | reverse complement strand
GTTTGGTGTGTTTGGTTTAATATACTCTCAATGGCTTCATACAGATATTTTTCAGCATTATACACCGGCATAAGAATTGTCACAAAAGGTGTTTCAGCAGTGCTATCCTGATACCGGGCATCTGATCCGGTTTGCTTAAAATCACTATAAAATTTCAAAAGTCTTCTTCCTATACGATTATTTGATATCGCCGAAACAATTATGTTTTTTATACCAGGTGTATTTAATTTTATTGTGGCTTTATCCCTGATTTGTTTCAGTTGTCCGCTTGTAAAATTTTCAGTGGAAATTAAAGAATCTGTTGTGGAAAGACTTTGATAATCTATATTTTCAGAAAGTATTCCTTTCTGAATGCATTGTTTGAATAATCGTGTTCCGGGATATGGCACCACACAGGAGATCCATATCGTATCACACCCCATTTTTTTCAACTTATATCCGTATCTTATTGTTTGTTTTATGTCTTCCAGTGTTTCTTCCGGGAACCCTATGACAAGAAAACATTGAACAAACAGGCCGGCTTTTCTGGACAGCATTACAGCATTTTCAACATCTGATAATTTCATTTTTTTATTAATAATCTTATCCAGAGTTTCCTGTTTTCCGCTTTCCGGCGCAAACCATACTTTCCATCCCCCTGCTTTTTTTATCAGGGTTAACAACTCCATGTCAACCTTATCAGCCCTGAGCCCATTACGGAAGAATAATTTAATCCCATAATTTCTTTCTGCTATTTTTCTGAAAAGTTCTTTTGCCCAGTTTATATCAGCAGTCAGATTGTCATCTTCAAAATATAAATCCTGTATTTTGTAGTTTGAAACAAGGAAGTCTATCTCTTCAATAATCCTGTTTATACTTCTTTTTCTTATTTTTTTGCCCATAATTGTGTGTATCGAGCAAAACACACAGTCAAAAGGACATCCCCTTGTTGCTATTATATTGACATACCGCCTGCCTTTCCTTTGTTCCCAATATTTATCCAGCGACAATAACTCATAAGCAGGTATAGGTAAATCATCAAGATTTTCAATAA
>CAZSJF010000319.1:774-2540 GCA_964606705.1 uncultured Bacteroidales bacterium | reverse complement strand
ACAGGCGGCTTAATAATGTATGAAGGCTGAACATTTATACCCTGGTTAATATTTTCTATAAGTTCCGAAAAGGCCAGTTCTCCTTCGCCGATTACCAGCCAGTCAAATGAATCACTATAAAATGATTCTGGTGCTGCGCTGACATGGTTTCCGCCTGCAACAGTTATTATACCGGGAAAATGCTTTTTAATAAGATTGTTTATATAAACTGCCTGCGGGAACTGAAGGGAAAAAGATACAGATATGCCTATTATTTCAGGTGAAAAATCTTTTATTTTATTTATTATCTGCTCATCACTAAGGCCTATACGGATTAAATCATCAGAAACAGATATTATATTATTTCTGCCTTCAATATAACAGTCAAGGATCTTTACTTCAATGTTTTTCTGCCGGACAGATGATGCTATATAAGCCAGCCCTAAAGGAAAAGACCCGACATTATTATCTATAAAATCATAGCGTATTACCCATGATTTTTTAATAACAGCATAAGGACTTATTAATAGTACTCTCTTTACCGGCATTTATCATCAGATAATAAAAACATTTATGCAAAAATATACAATACTTTTGTATTTATGAATTAAATTTGCCATTCAGATACATAAAACCATCACATGAAAGTAATTCTATATTATCCACCGCTGGTGATACGTTCTTATATGACTCCATATCCCGGTATTCCTTTATTATCATCTTATCTGAAAAAACACACAAAGCATGATATTGTATGTAAGGATATAAATGTAGATTTCATTAATAAAATGATGGATTTTGGCAGGGAGAAAGGTATAAAACTTCCTGATAAGCCAACAATAACCATGAATATACAAAAACCCCTTATAATCAGGATTTTGAATAGATTTAATGAACTTTTAGATATGAAAGTTTCATTGGTCGTTGAAAAGATAGGCAACAGGATTCGTATTTTAAGAAATAAATTTTACAAAAAATATCATTGGACGGGAACCTTCAAATGGCATCCGCAAAAACTGACATTTCCGGATATTGAATTTTTAACAATAGAAGGATTAAAACTGGTATTGAAAGATTTTAATATTGACTCAAAATATTTTGAAAAAACTAGAAGTAACATTTCAGGCACAGAATTTTCGCACTATTTACTGGATTACTGGAATCTGAGGTATGACCAGTTAAGAAATATTATTAAAAATGAAGAAGAAGACCCTATATACAGGTTCCTTGGTAATGATTATTTTAAAGACATAGATAAAAATGAAAAACAGGTAATAGGCATTTCAATTGCATTTTTTACTCAATTTGGTGCCGCTGTTGCTTTATCAAAGTATATAAAAAAAAGATATCCTAAAGCATTTATTGTAGTAGGCGGTGCTGTGATAAGATTTGTTTCAGATAATTTTGCAAATATTCCTGAGTTATTTGATTATGTAGATTGTTTTGTGCAAACGGAAGGGGAAGACATACTGGTTAACCTGACAAATAAGGTCAGCAATGATGAAGACTGGCACAATGTTGCAGGTGTTATTTACAAAAAAGACAAAGAAATTATTGTAAATCCTGCTGAAAAGTTTGATATAAATAAAAGTGAACTGCCTGACTATTCGCTGATCTATAACCATAATTACATGTCGCCTTATGTGCTTTTTATGAGGACATCAATAGGGTGTTACTGGAACAAATGCAAATTCTGCACACAGCCTTTCAATAAATACCAGCAATTAACCACGGAAAGAGTAGTTAATGATATGATCGCCGTTGCGGAAAAATATAATGCAGAGCTT
>CAZSJF010000319.1:0-764 GCA_964606705.1 uncultured Bacteroidales bacterium | reverse complement strand
AGTGACGAGGCTGTTCCCTTGAAAAAAATATCAAAAATTGCAGATGGCCTCATAAATAAAAGTGTTTCATTTCACTGGCGTACTTATTCAAGGTTTGAAAACGATTTTTCTGATTCATTATGCAAAAAACTTATTAAATCCCGCTGCTGGTCATTATGCTTCGGACTGGAATCAGCCTCACAGAGAGTGAATGACCTTATGAACAAAGGCGTTAAAGTAAAAGTTGCAAAAAAAATAATAAGCATCTGCAGAAAATACGGACTGGATTGTGATGTTACGGCAATGATTGGCTTTCCGGGAGAAACGGAAAGAGAGATGATAAAAACAATCGAATTTCTTAAAAAAAATCATTACGGCAGATTCACGGCAAGTATATCCATATTCTCATTGAATTTAAATTCTTTTGTTTATAACCATCCTGAAGAATACGGGATATATTATATTGGGGACGCAAAAGAATATTTTTACAAAGAAGGGTATGAATTTAAATGTAAAGGTCAGGCTTCTCAGGAAACAATGAAGGAAATAAGCAATATGATTTAATCTGATTAATTCACAAACTTATAATTTTGGGCTAAAGCCCTACAATATTAGTATTTTCAATTACCCCGACCTTAAGGTCGGGGTAACTAAAACACCCTCAACCTAAGGACTTTAGTCCAATTTGTGAATTAATCAGGCTAAGATAGCCTTTCTATTTTTTTTATTATTATTTTCCTTATAAAATAAAAAAAAACCCAAACACACCAAACACACCCAACACA
>CAZSJF010000318.1:0-3585 GCA_964606705.1 uncultured Bacteroidales bacterium | reverse complement strand
TGTGTTGGGTGTGTTTGGTGTTTGTTTTCTTCATGCATGCCTTTAGTGTTATAATAAGCACTGAGCAGTGCGGCGGTAAGCAGAAAATGATGTTCGGGCCCGTGCATTTTAACCTGTTCGCTTTTCATCAGGTTTATTACAATGGTAAAAGGATTTGTTTCTTCCGTGTTTATGCAATACTGTTCTGTCAGGTCATTAGCAGTGAGGCTGTGGCACTGGTCGCAGACGAAATGATTATCGGCACACTTTACGTCTGTATCAAATTCTTTCTGACAGTAAAAACAATGTAACTTTTCCTGCCTGTCAAGATATGATAATTCTTTTCCGCATATCAGGCATCCTTTTTTGTGAGTCATAGCGAATGTATTTTGAGCAAAGTTAAATATTTGTATTGAATTGAGGAGTTTGAAAAAGATAAAGCAAGCAAATATCTGTCATTTTAATCATTCCAAACTCCAAACTCTAAGTACTCTAAACTTATTTTATGTCATTTTGTCATAAATTTGTATTGGCACAACCTTTGATAAGCATAGTTGTTGAACTATAAAATACAAATTATTATGAAAACAGGCAAAATCAATGTACAGACAGAGAACATATTTCCGATAATCAAGAAATTTCTGTATTCTGACCACGAAATATTTTTACGGGAGCTTATCTCCAATGCTGTTGACGCTACACAGAAGCTGAAAACCATTGCATCTGCAGGAGATCTGAAAAGCGAATTAGGTGATACGAGAATACAGGTTTCTGTTGACAAAAAAGCAAAAACGCTTACTGTTAAAGACAAGGGTATAGGGATGACTGTTGATGAGGTTGACAAATACATCAACCAGATCGCTTTTTCAAGTGCTGAAGAATTTATTGCAAAATACAAGAACAAGGATAATTCCATCATAGGGCATTTCGGCCTCGGGTTTTACTCGTCTTTCATGGTGTCTGACAAAGTCGAGATACTGACAAAAACATACAAAAAAGGGCCTAATTCGAAACCTGTGAAATGGGAATGTGACGGCAGCCCTGATTACAAAATAACCGAGATTGAAAAAAAAGACAGAGGAACCGAAGTAATATTGCATATTTCCAAAGAATCTGAAGAATTTCTTGAAGAATACAGAATACTGGAACTGCTTAGAAAATACTGCAAATTCCTGCCTGTTGAGATTCAGTTCGGAACTGAAAAAGTATTTGAAAAAGTTGAAGGGGAAAAAGACAAGGACGGGAAAGACAAGGAAATTGAAGTTGAAAAGCCTAGGATAATAAATAATACAAATCCTGCATGGACACAGAAACCTTCAAAACTCAATGATGAAGATTATAAAAAATTCTACAGGGAACTATACCCGATGAACTTTGAAGAGCCTCTTTTCAACATACACCTTAATGTTGACTATCCTTTTAACCTCACAGGAATATTATATTTCCCGAAATTAAAAACCAGTTTTGAAGTTCAGCGAGATAAGATACAACTCTACTGCAATCAGGTTTTTGTTACCGACTCTGTTGAAGGTATTGTTCCTGAATTTCTTACACTATTGCATGGCGTTATTGATTCACCCGACATACCGCTTAACGTGTCAAGGAGTTATCTTCAGAGCGACCCTAATGTAAAAAAAATATCGAATCATATAAGCAAAAAAGTCGCTGAAAAGCTTGAAGAGCTGTTTAAAAGCAACAGGGAAGATTTTGAAAAAAAATGGGACGACATAAAGATATTCATCAAGTTCGGAATGATATCCGATGATTCGTTTTACGACAGGGCAAAGAAATTCTGCCTGCTGAAAAATACGGAAAACAAATATTTTACTTTTGACGAATATTCGGAAAAGATCAAAACTGTTCAGACAGACAAGGATAAAAAGCTTGTATATCTCTATACTAACAACATTCAGGAGCAGCATAGTTACATACAACAGGCAAAAGAAAGAGGTTATGATGTTCTGGTCATGGATACCGCTATTGACAGCCATTTTATAAACATGATTGAAAGAAAGTTAACCGATTCTTCATTCACACGTGTTGACAGTGACGTTATTGACAAACTTATTAAAAAAGAAGATTTGCAGCCTTCAAAACTTTCCGAAGAAGATATGAATAAGTTGAAACCGGTTTTTGAAAAGGTCGTCCCTAAAGAAAAATATACTGTAATATTTGAAAGCCTTAGCGAAAAGGATATGCCTGTGACCATAACACAGCCTGAATTTATGCGCAGGATGAAAGACATGCAGAAACTCGGTGGAATGAATTTTATGGGCAATATGCCTGAAATCTACAATATGATTATAAATTCCAATCATCCGCTGATAACAAAAATCCTTAATGAAACGGACGGGGAAAAACAAAGCGGGCTGATAAAACAAATGACAGACCTTGCAATGCTTTCACAAAACCTGCTGAGAGGGGAGGAACTGACGGAATTTATAAAACGCAGCGTTAATCAGTTATAACAGAAAATCAAGATTTGCTTTTGAATCCATTTCTTCAGGTTGCCGGCCATATCTGAATAATCTCAAAGGCCTCGGACCTATAAGCTTCATTGTGTTGCCGTTAATTTCAAGCATTGTGCCTTCTCTTAATCCTGCGACATAAATATTCCGGTTTACTTCCATAAATTCTTCAATTCTCATCTCTCTTGTTTCACCTGCATGTCCGTCAGGGTTTGCATCAAGGTAGTGGGGATTGATCTGGAACGGAACAAGGTTGAATGCGTTAAAACTTGGCGGCTCTGTGATAGGCATATCGTTGGTCGTCCTTATTGTTGGGCATGCCACATTTGAGCCTGCGCTCCAGCCGATGTATGGCGTACCATTAATAATTTTATCTCTTACCGGTTCTATAAGTTTGTTTTTATGAATAAGGCTGATAAGCTGGAAAGTATTTCCTCCGCCTACCACAATAGCCTCTGCATTACTGACAGCTTCTGCATGATTGTCATATTTGTGGATGGATTCAATATCATGTCCTATCTCATTAAAGCGGGCTTTGACTTTTTCTGCATAATCGTCAAATGAAACGGTGACTCCCGCGTATGGAATAAACAATGCCTTAACGGGCTTATCTCCCAAAAACTTTTTTATTTCATTTTTCGGATAATCGAGGTATGCCTCGCCTGCATTTGTTGAATTGCTTATCAGTAAAAGTCGTTTCATAATAAAATGTTTTTGATGGTACATTGTCAGATATTGTCAATAATTTTATTTTTGATAGCATATATTACAAGCCCTGCAACATTTTTGCATCCTATTTTGGAAAAGATGTTACTTCTGTGGCCTTTGATTGTTTCCGGACTCAGATTGAGTTTCTCTGCGATTTCTTCATTGGTCAGGCTCTGGCAGATTAACTGTATTACTTCTGTTTCACGTTTGGTTAATTTTACAGAAGGGTCTAACTGGCTTTTTTTACCGTTAAGAATTACTTTTCTGAGAATTTCATTTGAAAAGTAGGAATCTCCTTCATATATGCTTTTAATAGCCTGCTCCAGTTCTTCTATTCCTGAGTCTTTCTGTATGAATCCCATTGCCCCTGCATTGACCATCCCGTGATAATATTCAACATCCCCGAAAGATGTAAGTGCGAGTATTTTCA
>CAZSJF010000317.1:2274-3609 GCA_964606705.1 uncultured Bacteroidales bacterium | reverse complement strand
TTTCAAAATCAGTCCAGTTGGTACCTCCAACTTCTTGTTGTACACCACTACCTAACAACTTCACTGTTCCGGTCGTTCCTACACTCGCAAATACGTTGTTAGAAGCATTATTCGTCCAGTTACCATCTACTATTATAGTACCGTCATTATCTATTGTCCCTGTGGAAGAATTGGTGTAATTACCATTTGGATTGCCGTCTATATGCATCAGCACCCCGCTCTGTATTATAATCGCTACACCGTTATTATAAAATCCCTGTGAATACATAACACCTCCTGACAGTATAGTAAATACTGATAATAACATTATGCGGATGCAGAGCTTATATGTTTTGTCCCTTTTCATTTTTTCCAATCTTCAATTCTTCTTTACTTATTTGCAGTACCTAATACTGATTCCAACTTGTTGAATCTATTGTCAATATTTGTTTTAAGATTTTCGTTTTCTGCTTTTAATCTTGCAACTTCCTTTTTCAGATCTTCCACATCATTATTTATTACAAAACTTTCATAGAAAACAGATACTTTTTTATGTTTTTTTCCATTGATTGTTTCAGTAACAGCAGACCAGTCAATTGCTTCGGCCACTTTGGCAAAAATATAAGCCACAGGATAATCTCCTTTTTCTTTCATTGCATGCCCTTTTATATCTGATGTGATCAGATAATCACCTATTTGCAGATTTTCTCCGTTGTCAACAACCCATACTTCACCATTGCCAACAGCCATGATAAGATAAGGGTTGTCGTTATTCAATGGTAAAGACGGATCCTGTAAACCTAAAAATGATCCCATAACTTTTGAATCATTAGCAATAGCAGATTCAGAAACACCATAAATAATTTCAGATTCCGGATTATTATGCAGATGTGTATTTTGTCCATTTAACACTACCAAGCTTCCTTTTTTTATAGGATTATTCATTTTTGCATAATGTGACCCTGTAAAAGCAGTGTAAGTAACAGTTCCTCCAGTATTAGTAATAGTGCCTTCTTCTACACCTGCTCTTTTGATTGAAACAACAGTACCATCATTAGATCTGTTAAATTCGGCAACTATTGCATTAGTGGCTTCTACATCTAGTTTATTTGAAGCAGAAGTTGTCCCTATACCTACATTACCGTCTGAAGCTATTCTCATTCTTTCACTTGAAGTACCGTTAGTATAAAAGCGGATAACTCCGCTGGCATGAAATGCGCCAATACTTAATCCTCCGCCTAATGAAGTATTTGCATATATCACACCCGCATCCTGAACAAATGCGCCTGAAGTAGTATAACTTCCTCCTGTTGTTGAAAAAAAAGTCCAACCCCACAACCAAACACACCCAACACA
>CAZSJF010000317.1:0-2264 GCA_964606705.1 uncultured Bacteroidales bacterium | reverse complement strand
TGTGTTGGGTGTGTTTGGGTGTGTGTGTATAATGATCAGAATGCTACAACATATTCAGTTGTACAAAATAAAAGTCCAGCCTCCACTTGAACCAGCTGCAAACGTAGATATAGCAGCAGCTGTTGCACTATTATTTTGTACAACTGAATATGTTGTAGCATTCTGATCATTATGCACATCAAGCAAATATCCCGGAGTAGTTGAACCTATGCCAACATTGCCATTAGCAATTATTGACATTCTATCAGTACTATTAGTTGAAAATCTTATAATATCTGTTCCACCGCTATACATACCGGTATTAGCATCGCCTGTAAACGAAAAGGTTGGATTTGCTGCTGCACCTGCAGGTCCCAGGGCATAACCGCTGGAATTTACCTGAAATAAATCTCCGCTGCCTACTACAAACAATGCAGCTGGTGAAGCATCACCTATACCAACATTTGTGCCATCATCATATATCACGCTATTACCTAATGTTGTTGCGGCAGTAAATCTTGGCACATAATTGGCAGTACCTGTGCCCCCCATACCTCCACTAGCAGCCTGCCATGTGCCTACACCTGAAGCATCGGCTGTCATGACATAGCCTGCTGTGGTGCTTGTACCCAGCTGAAAAGTCGTAGTTTTAAATGACCCCTTTACTTCAAGTAATGCGGCGGGAACCGACCATGATGATGTATAGTCTCCTATTCCGACATTCCCTAGTGAGTCAATTCTCATTCTTTCAACAGCCTTGGTAAAAAATCTCATGCTGATGTTGTCTCTTGCACAAACGTCAAAAGAATTATGGCCATTCATGTGATAGTTTGCTCCAACCCAATTGCCCCATGAATCATCTCCCTCATTTTTAAATATTATCATTGCATCTGCCGTGTGAGCTGTAGAACCGGTTGCATTAATTCTGACAAAGTTATCTCCATTGGCAGCAGCAGTTCTGTATATATCCATGGTGTAAGCCGGTGTTGCTGTTCCTATGCCGATATTACCGGCCGAAGCATCAATAAAAAACTGATTGGCATTGGTCTGGCTTTCAATCCTGAAATCTTTATCAGCGCCTGATTCATTAAATATTGCACTGCCGTTACAATCCAACTGGGCTCCAGGGGTTGTGCTTGCTATGCCAACATTTCCTGCGAAATAATTCTGAGCAGCGGCATCGTTATATAAGCCATAACTTCCTGCTGCTGCTGCTACATCTGTAATTTTCACACCTATATTATTTGTTGCATCCGAAGCAGTGAAAAGACCACCAACATTTGTAGTATTTGCACCGCTAACATTAGAATAAATTCCATAACTGCTAGCTACTACCCCTGATTTTAAGACATGTATTCCGTACATATTTGCGCCAGTATGAACAAGATAAATTCCTCTTTTATTATCAGGAGTGTACACTTGCAAATGCCCCGTATTAGGGTCAGTGGTTCCTATACCAACATTACCTGAAGAATTTATTATTATTCTGTCAGTGCCTCCTGTTGAAATCCTCACATTATCAGCGCCGCCACTGTACATGCCTGAATTATTATCAGATGTATATGAATATGTTGGTAGTGCTGCAGTGCCTGCTATACTATTAACATGGCCTGTTGAAAGAACCTGAAATAAATCCCCGCTGCCAACTGTAAACAATGCCACAGGAGAAGCATCTCCTACACCCACATTTCCGTCATTCTTGATAGTTACTTTTTCGGAAGTAGAGCCATTATTGGTAAAAAACGATATACCTGCCGCTGAATTATTATACTGGTTCTTGAACTCCGTATTAAAGTTGGTGTTCATATTTATTATGAAACCATTGGTCTGGGCCGTTTTATCAGACGTTGTATTCGTCAGCTGGAATAATATACCCGTTGCCGCATTCTGGTGGATATGCAGCAAGCTCTGCGGGGTAAATGTTGCCGCATCGGTGATACCGGAATTCTGCGCATTAACCGTTACGGCTATAGAAAAATTAAGTGCCAGAATAATAATCAGGGCATAAAATTTTTCTTTTTTAACTGATTGTAAATTATATAATGTTTTCATAATATATATTATTTGTTTACCTTTATTTTCAATTAGTTATATCAAAATATGGCGATTTAACGTTATAATCATACAACACTTTATTACTATATAGACAACCTATAAATATAAGCTATTTTTTATGGAAAGTCAAGGAATTAGTCGAATTTTTTCTATTTGCCAGATAAAGAATACCGGCGAAAACTAATTCTGTATCAGTAATTTCTTGGTTACGGATTTGCTGTTGTTGTATA